>JALUDK010000329.1 GCA_027044005.1 Acidilobaceae archaeon
GTCTTCACCACTCCCGGCGTGGTTATGGAGGTTAGGGATAGGGATAGTGTTAGGGTTCTTGAGGAGCTAAACGCCTCTGGCCGGCTGAGTATAGTGGAGCCCCCGAGGAGGGCCCTTGAGGCGGCTAAGAAGGCTGGGGTCAGGGGGCTTAGTAGTGTTGATCTTGAGGTTCTGGCCTTAGCATTATACTTGAGGGACCTTGGCTGCGTGCCGGTGATTGCTACCGACGACTATGCCCTACAGGAGGCTGCATCCCGGCTGGGGGTGCCATTTTCTAGGATAAGATATAGAGGCGCCAGGAGGCCCCGCATGTAGTTGGGTGCGCTCTATGGTTGATGCTAGCAAGATACTGGTTACTAATGATGACGGGGTGCACAGTTATGGTCTTAAGCTACTCTATGATGCCGTGAGGCCACTGGGCAGGGTATACGTCGTCGCCCCCGAGACTCCTAAGAGTGCTAGTGGCCTTGGAATAACGCTCCATAAGCCCCTCCGTCTCGACAAGATCGAGTATTGGGATATAGAGATCTACGTTACCAACGGGACGCCCAGCGATATAATCTACCTCACAGTCAACGAGATAGCACCACGCATAGACTTGGTGGTCTCCGGTATAAACATAGGCGACAATACGAGTATACAGGTTATCCTATCCAGCGGCACGATAGGGGCCGCTGCTCAGGCATCCCTACTCAACATACCCTCCATAGCCTTCAGCGCCGATATAGACAGTGCGGACGAGCTCCGAGACCCGGTCTACTCGGCCTTCCTAGTAAAGATCAGTAGGGTTATAGCTAGCGAGGTCCTGAAGCGCGGCCTACCCCGGGGTATAGACCTTCTATCGGTTAACTATCCAAGGGTGATAACCCCTTCAACCCGTGTCAAGGTTGCTAGGCCTGCTAGGATAAAGTTCGAGCAGAAGATCAATATAAACTATGACCCCAGGGGAGCCAGGTATTATTGGCTCTACGGCAAGATCGTGGAGCCCGAGCCAGGCACCGACGTATACGCCCTGAAGGTCGAGAAGGCAATAACTATAACGCCGATCAACCTGGACCTCTATACTAATGACAAGGCCTCGCTGAGGGAGGTGGAGGAGCTTGCGGATAGGATCGAGGAGGTGCTAGGCTCTCAGCTTGAAGAGGACTGAGCCTATAAAGAATCCTGGGGTGCCGTGCCTGTTAGGGTGGAACCTGAGGCCCAGCCTGGTCCTTAGCCCTCTACCGACCCATCCTGGTATCCCTGCTTCGGAGAGTCCCTGCTCCAGCCCGTACCGTATATTTGCCTCGTTCTCCAGCGGCGTTAGGGTGCACGTAGAGTAGACTAGCCTGCCCCCTTTCTTGAGGAGTTTCAACGCCTCCCTTATGAATCCCCTCTGGTACCTGGCTAGAGTCACCGAGTCTTTGAGTGTCTTCTTGTCCCGGATCTTTGGTATGACGCCTAGGTTTGTACAGGGCGGGTCTATGACTATGGCGTCTATCTTGCCTACCAGGCTTGGGTGTGTCTTTGTTAGGGCTCTCGAGTCTGCCCCTATGATCTCTACGTTGCCTAGTTTTAGCCTCCTGATTGTCTCCCTGAGGGTCCTGGTCTTGCTGGGCCTATCTACTGCTATTACTTTTCCCTTGCCGCGCATCAGCTGCGCTATGTGCCCTGTCTTTCCCCCGGGGGCGGCGTTCATGTCTAGTATAACCTCGCCAGGGGCTGGGTCTAGGATTCTCGCTACGTACATTGATGGTAGGCTCTGCCCGTATATGAGGCCCTCAGTGTAGCCTGGCAGCTCTGAAACCCTTATACTCCTGTAGAGGCTCTGCTCAACCCTTACAGCTAGGCCTCTCCTGGCCGCCTTCATCTCTGCCCACGACATGGCCGCTACTCCCTGGGCTACTGGGACACCGTTAGGATCCACGACGACCACCTTGTCACCCTTCTCTACCCCTTCTGCGTACAACACCCCTGGTGCATAGAGGTTGCTCCCCATCATAACAGCCTCAGCCGCCCTCTTATCGGCTACCACCTTCTTCCCTCTATCGTCTATATGGTTGGGGCCCTTCACTGGGGCCCATAATGCCTCTGGTATCTCCTCGTCCCTCTCCAACGTGTATCCGCGGCTCCCCGCTATCTTGATATATTCGTCAACGCTGATCCTGGCCGTGTTTACCCTGATGTAGAGCCTGTCGGGGGGCCGGGTTAGCCTCCTTACTAAGCCGCAGAGCTGCTGCTCTACCTGGCTTAGGACCTCCATCAGGCCTATGTCATAGTCTAGCCTAGTCCCGCAGGCCATCTCCCCTTTCCCTTACACGCCGGTGAATCCCTGCTTGCCTAGCAGCTTTTTCATTTCCCTGCTCCTGGCGTCGAAGTAGCCTCCTCTGGCAGCGTATCTTGCTATTATGTCGATCCAGCTTCTCCTGCGTGATATCCCTTTCATTGCTTCCTTAGCCTTCTCAAGGTCCTCGGTACTGTAGTCCTTGTACTCGTCTACGTGTATCATCATCTCTCGGGGGAGCCTCGGCCTTAGCCTCGGGTTCTCTGCTGGTAGCCCTATGGTTAGGCCGAAGAGCGGATACGTCTTGGGCGGTAGGTTGAGTAGCTTTATTATGGTTGCTGCGCTGTTCTGCACTGCCCCTATGAAGCATGTACCGTAGCCTAGGGATTCTGCCGCTAAGGCCATGTTCTCTGCTGCTATTGCAGCGTCTATAGCGGCGAATAGTATTAGGGCGTAGTCGTCCTCTGCGTGTTCTATTTTCGAGTGTTCTAGTATCCTGTAGAGCCTGTATAGGTCGGCGATGTATATGTAGAATAGGCTCGCCTCCGCCACGTGGGGCTGCCCTATCTCCTCTGCTATGACGCTTCTCTTCTGATTATCGTCTATCCGTATCGCTGTCCATAGGTGTAGTGTTGCATCTGTAGGCGCCCTCTGCGCCGCCCTCTCGATTGCATCCACGTGTTCCTCGGGGATCTTATGCCTCTTGTATCTCCTTATCGACCGGTGGGCTAGTATTGTCTCTATCACACTGTTTACCGAGTTCACTCTCGGCACCCTTTTATCCTGGTTATAGTGGATTGAAGCTGGCTCTCTGGGATCCGGGCTACATCTATGTCTATGAGGTCTATGTTTCCGTCCTCAGCTACTCTGCATACCTCATCGCCTAGCGCCTCATAGTTTATACCGTATCTGTCGTATCCCTTCAAGTCGCCGAACGGCGTCTCTTGCCTTCTAGACTCTATGAGTATGTATTCTATATTGGATGCTAGTGTCGTTATCGATTTCACATAGTTTATAGGCTTCTCTGGTATCCATCTTCCATCCCATACTATAACTGTCCCGAGCCTGATTCCGTATTGCCCGATCATCTCAGCTAGTATAGCTGCTGAGACTGAGGGTACTGGGACTGTATACTCAAGCACCTCGAAATCTAGCTTTCTAGCCGCGTCGACTGCCCATGGTATGGTGCTCCTCCTCACACTTAAGACGGGGGTCGACCTAGACGCTATGCTGGCGAGATCCCTAGCAGATCCTAGGGGGACAGCTCTTGCCCCACTGCCTCCTGAGATCGGGATTGTTATATAGTCTGCAATACTGTCTACAAGCTTAACTATCTTGTACGACGTCGCATTGCTAGCCTTGACCCTCAACACTGGCCAGCCTCCATGCTAGGCCATGTTGTTTGGGGGTGTTAAGTCTTGGAGTATTGCCCGGGGGCACGGTCGGGCCATTGACCCCCGTTCATCCCTCTGCGGTATCACACTATGTCGGCCTCGTCATCCCGCCATGTATATATACGCCATAAAAACCGTTATAAACCTGGATAGGCGCCTAGACATATTAATCCTGGTAGCCTAGGGGGACTGGGTAGGTCGAATCCCTATTATGGTGAGGGGAAAGTGGGTAGGCCTAACTATATAATGGTGCTGGCCATCCTCCTCGTAACCCTAGTTCTGACCCCAATGTTTGCAGGGCCAGCATCCGCAAGGGACTTCCCAGAGGAGGAGTACGAGAATACAATCTACATTGGAGCGTCTGTCAGCCTTTCGGGGGACTACGAATTCGAGGGAGGCCAGGCGCTGTGCGGCATGAAGGCTGCTATAGACTGGATAAATAGTAATGGCGGAATCGAGATAGCAGGAAAGAACTGGTTCTTCAAGCTAGTGTTTGATGATGACAAGTCCGATCCTCAGAAGGCTGTCGAGATATACAAGTCGCTCTACGACCAGGGTATCAGGTTCTTCCTGGCACCCTATAGCGAGAGCCTGGCTAACGAGGTTGCAATAGCTCTAAACAAATACGATATAGTACTAATGCTCTACGGCCCATCAAGTGATAGATTAGCTAGACAGTACAAGAATACTATTCAGATCTCGTCTACTACCTATAATAAGTACCATAATCTTTTCAACATGTTGAAGGATCTAGGGGCGAAGAATGTGATAATAGTATCCGACGGCTCGGCTTATGCAGCCAACTCCGTGAAGGCAGTGATCAGGGCAGCCAATAACGCTGGTATAGAGGTCTCGGCAACAATAAACTACCTTGGAGAGGGTAGTGTCAAGAAGATGCTAGATACAGACTACAAGGGCCAATACTCACTTCTTCTAATACTAAGTGATTCCCTATCAAGGTTTAAGGAGATCGCATTAGAGGCGTACAACAGTCTTTCCGCCTTCGAGATGGTGGCTGGGGATGTTATTGTCTCGTTCCCCCACTTCTACCTGGAGATCGGGGGATCCAGGGCCGAGAACGTAATGGGAATCACCGAGTGGGAGGAGAGGGACTTGTACTCCAAGGAGATGGCTACACAGTTCAAGGCTGATTGGTATGGCCCCGCCAATACAACCGAGTGGACGAAGTACTACAGCAAGTACTGTAAGACAGGTGTCCCTGGCAGCGTCGCCGCCTCTGCCTCAGCGGCAGTGTTTGCCCTAGCCAACTATATATACTGGGCTGGCTCCACTAACCCGGCTGCGGTCAAGTCAAAGGCGCCCGAGATATTCATGTTAACCTTCTATGGCCCAATAAGGGTGGATGATAAGGGGTACCAGGTAGGGCATATACCCTTGATAATCCAGTGGATAGAGGGTTACAAGAAGATCGTGTACCCGGATAAGTACGCTGATGCCGAGCCTAGGTACCCGGCATCTAACTGGATGGAGAGGGGCGTCACCAAGACAATGTCAGAGGAGAAGGCTGGCGAGGGGCAAGGCCAGGCAGAGGAGACAGTCCAAACCCCGGTCCAGACAGGTGCTGAGGCAGGAGAGCAGGCAGAGGGCGGCTTCCCCGTAGCCGTTGCCGCTGCTATTATTGTACTTGTAGCTGCCATAGCCGGGTTCATGGCTCTGAGGGGAAGGAAGTAGAGGAGATGCTTCGCCTATCTCTGCGCGTTTTTACCCTTATCCTCAGGCTCTAGGCAATCCTTAATATGCACCCTCCGGCATTATCCATAACTATGGTGGCTACCTTATGGCTGAGGAGAGGGTTACTATCAGTGTCATAAAGGCTGACATAGGGAGCCTGGCGGGGCATCATAAGGTTCATCCTGACACTATCCTGGCCGCTAGCAGGGTGCTCGTTGAGGCTAAGAAGAATGGGAAGATAAAGAGTTTCTACGTTACCCATGTGGGGGATGACCTACAACTCATAATGACTCACTTTAAGGGGGTTGACAATCCTGAGGTACACGAGATCGCGTGGAATGCATTCAAGGAGGCTACAAAGGTTGCCAAGGAGTTGGGCCTCTACGCGGCTGGCCAGGACCTTCTAAGCGACGCGTTTAGTGGGAACGTCAGGGGTATGGGGCCTGGAGTCGCTGAGATGGAGTTCGTTGAGAGACCATCCGAGCCGGTTATAGTATTCATGGCAGATAAGACTGAGCCCGGAGCGTTCAACCTGCCCCTATACAGGATCTTCGCCGACCCGTTCAACACTGCTGGCCTTGTTATAGACCCTCGGATGCATGATGGCTTCATTTTCCAGGTTATGGACGTCTATGAGGGCCAGGTGGTGGAGCTTAGCCTACCCGAGGAGATGTACGACCTCTTAGCCCTGATAGGCACACCCTCCAGGTATATAATAAAGAGGGTATTCAGGAAGAGTGACAGGGAGATAGGGGCTGTTGTCAGCAGCGAGAGGCTAAGCCTCATAGCTGGCAGGTACGTTGGTAAGGATGACCCGGTAATGATAGTTAGGGCCCAGAGCGGGTTCCCAGCGGTAGGCGAGGTTCTAGAGCCCTTCAGCTTCCCCCACCTAGTGGCTGGGTGGATGAGGGGGAGCCACCATGGCCCACTTATGCCAGTTGGCCTCAAAGATGCCAAGATGACCAGGTTTGACGGGCCGCCCAGGGTAGTCGCCCTAGGCTTCCAGATAAAGAATGGAGAGCTGATCGGGCCAGCAGACCTCTTCGACGATCCTGCCTTCGACGAGACCAGGAGGCTGGCCCAGCAGATAACCGATTACATGAGGAGGCACGGGCCGTTCATGCCACACAGGCTAGGCCCCGAGGAGATGGAGTACACCACGCTACCAGAGGTCCTCGAGAAGCTGAAGAAGAGGTTCAAGCCAGCTGACCTAGGCTACAAGCCCCACGCCAAGACCGGGGATAGCGGCGAGATCCACGACTAGGGGGATTCGGGGGCCTCATGGTGTCCCGGCCAATAGTTGCCGTTAACTACAAGGTTTATCCGTCGGCTTTCGGCGAAGCTGCCTTGAATATAGCCAGAGCTGCTTCCCAGATCCACGAGTCTTATGGAGATAGGGTTAGGCTTATACTCGTAGCCCCTCTAGTAAATGCCTCCAAGATTGCCAGCGTGTACCATGATACCTTCATACAACACGCTGACCCCGTGGGCATGGGTGCTCATACAGGGTATACTCCGGTCGAGGCCCTAGCCTTAGAGGGGATAGCTGGAGTTATGATTAACCATAGCGAGCATAAGGTCCTCTACCGGGACATGTCGAGTCTCATACCCAAGGCTAGGGAATCCGGTTTAGAGGTGCTCGCGTGCGCCGACACGCCGGGCGAGGCTAGTGGTATTGCCTATCTTAGGCCGCATATGATAGCGCTAGAGCCGCCAGAGCTCATAGGAACTGGCATCCCTGTCTCAAAGGCTAGGCCTGAGGTTATACGTGGTGGCGTAGAGGCCGTGTCTAGAATAGACCCTTCGATACTTGTGCTTGCTGGTGCCGGGATAACTGGTAGAGATGACGCGGCTAAGGCTGTGGAGCTCGGTGCCCGCGGGGTTCTCGTGGCTAGTGCTGTGATGAAGAGTAGGGACCCCTATAGGAGTATTGAGGAGCTCGTCTTGGGCGTCCTGGGGGCCTAGGCTGGTGCTTACCCCTTCTCTATCTGATCTTTGAGCCTAGTTAAGGTGTTTAGACACTCGTCTATTAGCTTTAGTAACCCCTCCTTGTTGACGAAGACTACCTTCCTTGACCTTCCCCTGCCCTCGGGTTTGACCCTATCAGTGTCTAGGATCCCCATGCTCGCCATATCGTTAACTATCCTGAGCACTAGCGGGTAGCTTACCTCCAGCCTGGTGCTTATGTCTTTGATCGACAGTCTGCCCTCCTTTAGTAGTATGTCTATTATCCTGGTTGCGAGGTCTGGGTCTGGAACTGAGTGGCAGTATAGCAGTGATTTTAGCCCTCTCCTTATCGTATCTGCGGCCATCCTCCGCACCCGTATATTGTTATAATGTTACTATTAAGTATTTAAAAATTAGTACCGGTAAATATATGGTAGTGCCGGTGCCTCTGGGCTGGCCGGTATTATTACCTGCCTCCTAATCTATCACAATTAGAGGGGCCGGGCGGTGACTGGGGCTGGTATTTCCGACCCCACGGGATGTGGTGGGACACCAGTAGAGAGCCCGGTCCCTATATTAACCCCCATACCCTATTCTAGACCTCGATATAATGTATAGGGAAGTTTCGATGGGAGATTGGGGGGTCTACGTTGGACAGTCAGAAGGCTGCGGCGCGCCCAGACTCTGGGGCTAACGTGTATAAGGAGAGTCTGAGGAATCTTATCCTGAGGATTCTTGCTGAGAGGCCTATGCATGGCTATGAGATTATGAAGATGATTGAGAAGGTAACCAGGGGTAGGTGGAGGCCCGCGGCGGGTACCTTATATCCCCTGCTGGAGCAGTTGAGGCGTGACGGGCTTATAGATGTAGATCGTGTGATGAGCAGCGGCGTCAGGGGTGGCCGTAAGGTTGTCTATAAGCTGACTGATGCTGGCTGGTCCAAGCTTGCAGAGTTCCTCATTAGCAAGGCTGACTATAAGATTGATACTCTAATATTCTATATAATAGAGGGAGCGTATAGGCTTAGGGAGCGTGGGTTTAACGAGGAGTATGCTGAGATCTGTAGGAGGGTAGCGGAGGGCCTTAGAAGGATAGAGGCGGCTCTCGACTCTGGGTGCAGGGTTTAGGCCCTCACTATGTAGAGGGACTTGTAGGGGTACCTGTCCAGCCTTGATAGCGCCTGGACGGTCTGGGGCGTCTCTCTGGCAACCACTATTATATACCCGTCGTCGAGTAGCCTAGTAACCTCTGTCGAGTGGCCTAGTATCCTGCGGTATGCGGCTATGCTAGGCTCTACAGGCACGCCGCGTGAGGCTAGCTCTTGTTTGAGCCTGTATGCTATGTCCTGGTCTTTGACGGCTAGTGTAACCCCGTATCTGCCGAGGACCTTGACCGCCTCTATTGTGTCCTGGATTACCTCCTCTATGCACTTGTCGATGGTTGTGCATTCCCTCCTCTTACCGCTGATCCTAGCTGTCTCTTCCTTGCCAGGCTGGTAGGTGAAGTAGTTCCTTATCCATTCTTTTATAGCCCTGTCTGCCGCCTGGGGGCCTCCTACCGACTTGGCTGCTAGCGCCTTTTCTAGCATTTCCTTTAGGTTGTCTATCGATTCTATCTCTCCTGTGCTTTTCTTTACTAGCTTGACGAAGTCTTCCTTTCCTGGTACTGTTATCTCCTTTGGCTTTCTTATTGGGAACTCTATTATTGCAACCTGTGTCCTGGCTGGGTTGTACTCCCAGGTTGCCCCAGTGCAGGGGCCGCTTGCTGCGATGATGTTTCCTGCTTCTATCCTTATCTCTCTGGCCCCGTTTGTAGTGCATGCCTCTATGCGTAGCTTCTCTTTCCTCCATAGCCTGGTCCTTGGTATTCCTGTGTGTGAGATCACGGTGTGTTTGTCTAGCCTCCAGTACCACTGTGAGTAGTCGTCGAACGCGTCTAGGTCTTCTACAGTGTATGCGGCTAGCTCTGCTTGTGTGATCCAATAGTCTAGGAGGCCTAGTCCTCTGAGTATGTCTAGTATCTTTATTGCCGTGGGTCCTCCTGCTATTGCTCCTACTGGTAGTATAACCAGTTCCTTGCCCTTGTACTTAGTGTTATTGACTAGTCTGGCTAGCGTGTTGTAGGTTTGGACTACGGTGCTTGGCCTCACTCTGTCCATTAGAGCCAGTCTCTTCTTTTCCTCGAAGTCTACCGGGTTGTACATGGTGGTTATCCATGCTCTTCTCCCGTCTCTCCCCGCGCGTCCAGCCTCCTGGTAGTAGTCTTCTGGGCTGTCCGAGGGGTATGCGTGTACTATCCACCTGATTACGGGTATGTCGACTCCCATCCCGAAGGCCTTGGTAGCTACCAGGATCATCGAGCCTCCGCTCTCAACGGTCTTCTTGATCTCGCTCTCAATCCTTCTCCTGGCCGAGTTGCTCATCTGGCCATGGTATACCTCTACCCTGGTGTCGACGGTTTTCCGGATTGCCTCTGCTATAGTATCCACGTTTGCCCACGGGTTCTTCTCGCTCTTCACGTAGCCGGTGAATATCACTCCTATCCATGGTCTGCCCTCGGCTTCTGCCCTTTCCACGAGTCCCCTTACTATTTCTGCTAGGTGCTCTAGCCTCTCGTCTCCCAGCCCTGTGGGCTCTACGTCGAATACCAGTTCCTCTCTGATCGGGTCTAGCTTTAGGATTACAGGCTTCCTGTATCCTATCCTCTCCATTTTATCCGGGTCGGCTTCATACTCCTCATACTCCTCGACGCCTAGGGATTCTAGTATGTCCTTCGCCACTGCATGGGGGGCTGTGGCTGTGAAGAGTGCTATGGGGGGCCACTTCTTCTCGAGGGTATACTCGTATATCCTCTTAGCCATGTACAGGTAGCTCGGCCTAAACGTGTTGCCCCAGCTTGAGAGCGTGTGAGCCTCGTCTAGTACTATAAGGGAAGGGGTCGAGTCCTCCATTAGCTCCTCCAACTCTGGGTCCTGGAACCTCTCGGGGGTGACATAGAGTAGGTCGATCAGGCCCTTCCTGGCTGCATCTATTACTATCCTTCTTTGAACCCTGCTCAGGGTCGAGTCTATCTTGTATGCTATAAGCCCCCTCTCTACAGCGTTAGACACCTGGTCGTTCATCAACGACTTTAGGGGGGACACGACCAGCGTGTAGCCCCCGTAGCCGCTCGTGGTCGCTACCCTGCCAGCAACCTGGTATATGGCGCTCTTCCCACTACCTGTCGGGTATATTGAGAGGACTAGACCATGCTTCATCTTGCTGTAAAGGCTTGCTAGCACGTTTAGCGTGGCCCTCTGGTGCCTCCTGAATTCTAGGCCCTCGCCCCATAGCTTCTTGAACTCTTTATCCATCTCCTCCATTATTACTCTTTTGTCTACTACGTGTACCGTATTATCCCTCTTCTTATTGATTTTTACCATCTCCACGTTATCCATGAATCTTGCAGTCCTCGAGACTGTTATTCCACCTAGCTTGGATATCATCTCTACTATACTATCTTCCAATATCTGTAACGCATCTATTCCATTATCCTTAACTATATGGGACACAGTGTCTGATCTTATCGTTGCTTCGGGGTACATACTGACTACGGATCCCATAGATGAGTATAGTATGTCTGGCCTAACCTTCACCAAGTCCCATGTAGCCACTGCTACCTCTCCAGAATCGATCCACTCATCCACGCTATCCTCGTCTAGGATACGCAGGCCTATGCTCTTACCCATCTCTATACCGATCCTGTTAGGAACTACTACAAGGCCGTGGCCTCCTAGGAACATTGCTGAGGCCCTTATATCTGCTAAGGGATTCGCTGCACCGTTACCCGCTATTATTGCCTTTATCTTACCGTCATCCCTACTCGATGTAACCCCCGTGATCGATGATACCGACTCGGGAACCACGTAACGCGCTGTGGCCCTTATCTTCCTTCCATTTACCCTCTTGGGCCTGGGTATGTGTATCCCGTCATTAACTAGGCTCTTCTCGTATACGTTGAACTTGTTGTACCTAAGGCACTCTATTGTTGGCTTTATACAGTCTACTATAACCTCTCTCTCGTCCAGTATAGACGGGTATAGGGTTTGTAGCCATCCAAGATCTTGGGGTTCTACTTGTATGCATGGGGGTAGGGGCTCTGGCTCCTTCCTGATTGTCAGTGTCTTTGCTATCAGCGATGCGAGCTTAGTTTCCCCGTAGGACTTACTATAATAGTAGGCCCTAGCTGGGTCTCCTGACCTTGCCTCTAGCATTCTTAGTGCTAGTAAGGCCTCATCCATCCTAGCCCCTATAACCTCTTCTATGCTTATCTTGTACGGCTTTAGTATTGGCATGCCTGCTCTGGGCCTGTCTGTTATGATCACACACCTCTTTGGCACAATTCGTGATATGCCACGAAACACCTCTAGGCCCCTGTATTCCGGCGGCGTACCCTCAAGTAGCCACACCTTGTCGCCGATCTCTAGGAAGAAGGAGGCCAGCCTCCTGATCACCTTGGTGGGCGAGGAGGGGTCCTCCTGAAGGTGGTATGCCACGCTAGATATGCTAGCAGGAATGTCTGGCGCCACGATCCTGGCTATCCTTTTCCCATCAAAACCTCTGGCCCGGCAACCCCACTTTACAACTACGGAGCCCCAAGCCTCTGGGGGGAGAACCCCCTCTACACCCGTGTTTATGAGTATCCTTGACACAGCATCCCTGGGAAGGTTCTTAGAGTCTATTATGAATCCATCCCAGTCTATGATCCTCCTGTACCTGCTACAGTATAGTACAATAGACTGGGGCTCCGGTAGCCTTAGGCCTACCATGCTAGCAGCCTTCCATGCCTTATCCCACGCCCCCTCCAGGGCTAGGAACCGGAAGGCGTCCATGACCACCGGCGAGTCTAGGTGGCACCCGGACGATGCAAGTGATAGGATGGGCTCGTAGAGGCCCCTGCGTGCTAGCCCCTCCACCACTTCCCGGCTCGGGCAGAGCCTCTTCGAGGCCAGCACGCCGCTGGCCGTGACCGCGGTCTCCATGCTATGGTCTACTGCCTCCTTTATGGCTTCCATCGTCGGCCTTAGCTTTAGTTTGAGCTTGAGTCTCAGTGTTGTCGCCGCTCTTAGTATCCGCTGCATGAATTTGGATCCCCCGTATTACCCCGGTATAGTATTAACTATGCCTCTGCCAGGCTTTATCTGGGGTGAACCCCCCCAGGCCATGTGGGGATGAGGATAATTCCATGGTCCGACGTCATGGTGGGGACTCCGGCAGGATCTGACCCATAGCCCTTGGGGTGGGCGTATTGAGGCTTGGCACGCATATAGTATTCGCTATTGGCGTTGCCACCCTTTCAGCGTCCTATGGCGGGGCTAGCCTGTTGAACGTGCTCATACTATGGGGGCTAGTCGCCATGCAGCAGGTGTTGATCGATAAGCTTTCCCACGAGTTTAGGGGTAGGTACCGTACCCCTCTCTTTCACAGCTTTACCGGGGCTAGCATCCTGTCCCTAGCCCTGGCTTCGGTGCCACCCGCTCTATCACCTATGGACTATGGGAGGGGCCAGGTACTGGTCTTCATAACCTCTCTTCTCCTATCTGGGTGGAGCCACTTGTTCCTCGACTCGCTCAACCCTGGTGGAGTGTACGTGCTGGGTAAGAGGGTCAGGCTGGCTAGGATTAGATATGACGATCCTGTGGCAAACGTCTTCTTCCAGGTACTTGGACTCCTAATGGTTGCTTATAGCATATCGCTTCACCTTGGAGCCTAGGGCAGGCGGGTGGTGGCTCTACGTTGAAGTACCAGGAGGAGATCGTTAGCGACGCAACTATCTACGCCGCCGCTGTGTTCAAGCTAATAGAGTACATAGAAACCACCGTTGCCGAGTATTATGATATAGATGAGGTTACAGTTGATGATGGTGATCTTGACCCCGATAATATGGCTAGGGGCGGGGTTGCCACCATCAGGCTATACAACGTCCCCGAGGAGCTAACCAGGGAGATAGAGATTGGGGACACCGGTTTAACTATAAGGGTAGAAGCTAGGGGGCCAGCATATGGTGGTGTGAGCTATAGAACCCTCTTCTCAATATTCCCCCGAACACTACTGAGGCTGGATAGGCATAGGATTAGGGAACTCTCCTTACAGACCTCGAGAAGCGGGATCGAATACATTATACTCTACACGGATAGGGGTATCGGTCTAATCCTGGAGGGCGAGTATTTGAGAGTAAGCATACCGTTCGTCAAGGTAGCCGCATCCATCCACACGCACCCCGAGGGCTCCTGCGGCCTCTCTAGGCATGACATACAGTCTGGCCTGGATCTACTCGTTGAGGGAGGCATCATGGAGGCGGCGGCCACCCCATCTTGCGCCTTTGTGATGAGGAGGGAAGGCGCTGTATCTGAGGATGACTATGTTAATGTGAAGCTCATGCGCGGCCCCATATTCAAGGACAACAGGCTAGGATCTATCGTATTCGAGAGGGTATACTACTAGTCTAAAATTATACCCCGACCGCCTAGATGCCTATAGGAGGGGTGCGTGTAAGGGTGCAGAAGATCCCCTTAGAGGACCTTCACAAGGAGCTCGGTGCTTCCTTTGGAGAGTTCGCTGGCTGGAGGGTCCCGATGTCGTATGAGGGAACCCTGGCGGAGCATATGGCTGTTAGGAGGAGTGTAGGCGTCTTTGATATAAGCCATATGGGCAGGCTTGTCCTCAGAGGGGATGTGCTCGAGCTTATAGAGAGGGTGTATACCAAGAAGATGGGGAAAACCAGGGTAGGCTTTATGAGTGGCCCCACGCTTGCCCTGAATGCCTATGCTAGAGTAAAAGATGATGAGATGTACTATAGGGTCTCCGATGACGAGTGGCTTGTAGTCCCCAACGCTGCGGTTAGGGTTGAAATGTATAACCACCTGCGCAGGATTGCGTCCGAGCTCGGAGTAAATGTCGAGATAAGGGACGTCACGATGGAGTACGCGATGCTGGCTATACAGGGTCCCGAGAGCCCCAATATCATGGAGAAACTAGCATCTTGGGCGCCCGATCTGAGACCCCTAGAATTTAGGGTGAATGAGGAGCTCGGCGGCATACCTGTGTATGTGATTAGCCGTAGTGGGTGGACCGGCGAGGACGGCTTCGAGGTATGGGCTAGGCCTAGCAGCGCGGCCAAGCTATTGAGGAGACTCATCGAGATGGGGGTCAAACCTGTTGGCATAGCGGCTAGGGATACGCTGAGGATCGAGGCTGGGTTCGTCCTTGGAGGGCACGAGTATGGGGAGGACCCGCTTGTGTATCCCTGCGCACTGGGGCTTAGGTATGGCTTGGGTGCTATAGACTGGGGTAAGACTGGATACATAGGATGGGAGGCCCTTAGGGCTTGCAGGAGGGAGGGTGCTAGGTGGGTGAGGGTCGGCCTTGTTATGAAGAAGGATCATGCCAGGGTTATCCCAAGGCAGGGGTATAGGATCTTCGTGGACGACGTCGAGGTAGGATGGGTGACTAGTGGAACGTTTAGCCCCGTGATACGTAGGGGCGTGGGCCAGGCATACATAGATCCTAGGTATGATATTGATGGTATGCAGATCGAGGTAGACGCTAGGGGCAGGAGGGCGGCTGCCAAGATCCAGGGGTTCCCCCTAGTACCGATCGGGACCGGTAAAAAATAGGAGTAATAGGGTCCAAGAGTGGGCTCTGGGCCAGGGCTAGGGCTAGATTAGCCCTAGCCTAGCTGCTACTGCTATTACTAGGAAGAAGGCGTAGAATACTACTGCTCCGGCTAGGAGCACTATGAATATCGGATGTGGCTTAATGGCCTCGTATATTGGCTGTGGTAGCTGCTTTAGTATCTTTGTGTTTAAGTATAGTAGTAGTAGTGGCGATAGAACCATGACTATTAGGCTCATTACCGCCCCGAAGACTACTAGGCTACCATAGTTTACGCCTGCGACTACGGCCAGCGCGACTAGTATAAACTCTACAATTATTATGCCTCCCCACCAGTAGGCGTACCACTTCCTTATATCCTGGCTTACAAACCTCCTGACGCCCTCATACGTCACGTATAGGGTGTCTGCCGCCTGCCTTACTAGTCCCTCCATCAGTGCTACCTGGGTGTTGAAGAGTATTAGCCATACTGCTAGCAGGTATAGTTTTCCTCCCATTGCCCCTAGGGGGGTGTACTGCTCTATTGCATCTGCCGTTAGCTGTAGAATCTGTCCTCTTATCTCGCCTAGCGACATGTCGGGGGTGATTCCGGTCTTGTATAGGATCGTGTAGCTTATCATCACGAACATTAGTACCGTGATAAGGTTTCCTAGGAAGAAGACGAGCCATAGTACCGTGTTTACGTTATTCTTCCACTGCCGTATCCTCCTTGCATTCTCCTCGGTACCCTCTGGGATGGCCCCGTATATGTCTATGGCTGTTGGCTTCCCTGTTATTCCTGGTATGGTACCCACGTACTTGCCCATACCGAAACCCGCGTCTCTCAGCCAGAAGGTGTACCAAACGTTGGCAAGCCCGCCTGCGCCCACGAAGGCGATTGACGCGGCGAAGGTCCACCAGTCTAGGTCCTGGGGCCTGTCTCCGAAGCCTGTCAGCATCTGCTTTAGCATGGCTCCCCAGTCTGACAGGCTCGTTGCCGTTACTACTGTTGCTACTATTATTATCCATGCTAGTATTAGAGTGCCTGTCTCTATGATCTCTAGGGCCTTACGTGCTACCGGAGATAATAGCACTGCTGCTAGTACTATAATAGCCCATATATAGGTCCAGAATAGAAGCCCCATCTTGCCCTCGGGCCAGCCTCCTATCAGCTTTTGGAAGGCGGATGCGCCTCCTATCATCCATCCTGGCCATATGAATGCTATGTAGCCTAGGAATAGGAAGAGCCAGGTCGATGCTACCATGCCTATGATCCTGCCTACTCCCTGTATATGGTGCTCTCCGCTTACTATGGTCCACCTGCTCATCTCCTGGGTCCATATAGTCTGGAATAGTAGGCCGATGAATGCGCCCCATATCAGGACGAATCCATACTTAGCTGATATTGAGGGCCATATTATGGTCTCTCCGCTTCCTAGTGCTAGCCCCAGCTCTATTATCGCTGGGCCTCCTAGTAGTAGTATTGATTTTGGTATCGGCACCTCCTTTACTTTTCTTATAGGATACTTACCTATGATCACCTTCTCCTCGTTGGGGGTGGGCTCTGTTCCCACATATATCCCCCCACAACATCTTTTTTATGCATCGATTATCACATTTTACATATAAATACTTTACCTAGATTAGAATATATACGGTTTATTATCAGTCCCGCTAGGATGTGGTGGCGCCCTCTGAAGCCTGTGATACGAGCATCGAGTACTTCCTTAGTAGCCCTTGAGGCGGGGGTGGCGGGGGGCTCCACCTGCCCCTCCTCTTATCAAGCTCGTCCTCGTTCACCAACAGCCTTATGACGCCACGGGCTCCATCTATCTCTATCTCATCTCCATCCTCCACCAGGGCTATAGGTCCGCCTACAGCTGCTTCTGGCGCAACGTGTCCTACCATGATCCCCCGGGTAGCCCCGCTGAATCTTCCATCGGTTACCATGGCCACCGTGTCTCCCATTCCTGCCCCTACTATTGCGGCTGTTACCTTCAGCATCTCGGGCATGCCCGGTGCCCCCTTAGGGCCTACATACCTGATCACGACTACCGATCCAGGGGTTACCTCGCCGTTCTTGATCGCGTTGAACGCGCTTCTCTCGCTGTCATACACCTTAGCTTGGCCCCTGAAGGCTAGCCTGCCCGAGGCTCCTATCTTCATCACCGCTCCCTTGGGTGCCAGGTTTCCCCTCAGTATCCTTATACCGGCGTGGGGCTTGAAGGGGTTGTCAACGCTTCTGACAACTTCTCCTACACCGTTTGCGTCGTATCTGGATAGGAGTTTCCCTATGCTCTCCCCCTCGACCGTTATTGGGTCTGGATCGAGTAGGCCTGCTTCAAGTAGCTTTTTCAGTATAACTGGGGCCCCTCCTACCTTGTGTAGGTCTTGCATAGTGAAGGGGCCTCCGGGCTTCATCGCGGCTATTACTGGCACCCTCCTGCTGACCTCGTCTATATCGTCCAGCGTAAACTTGACTCCTGCCTCCCTGGCTATTGCTAGCAGGTGTAGGATTCCATTGGTGGAGCCTGCTATGGCCATCAGCGTGGTTGCAGCGTTCCTCAGCGCCTCGTATGTTATTATACTTCTAGCCGTTATTCCCCTCTCAAGCATGTCTAGCACTAGGCTTCCGGCTAGGGACACGTATCTCCCCCTCTCCGCCGATGTTGCGGGGGGCGTCGCTGATCCTAGGGGGGATACGCCCATGGCCTCTGCCAGTATCGCCATTGTGTTCGCGGTAAATAGGCCCTGGCATGTTCCATATGTTGGCATTGCCTGTGCCTCTATTAGCCTTAGCTTCCTCTCGCTCAGTACCCCTCTTATGTAGGCTCCTACGGCCTCGAATGCCTCTTGCACCGTTACGGTTGTCCCGTCTAGGATGCCTGCCTCCGCGGTGCCCCCGTATATGTAGATGGATGGCATGTCTAGCCTTGCCATCGCCATTATTATGCCTGGCTGCGTCTTGTCGCAGCCTCCTATCCCGATCCATGCGTCGAATCCGTGGCTGTTAACCTGTGCCTCTATGGTGTCTGCTATCAGCTCCCTGCTGATTAGGCTGTACCTCATCCCATCCGTGCCCATATTGATCCCGTCATTCACTACTATGGTGGGCACCGTTAGGGGTGCCCCGCCAGCCTCCCTAACACCCTCCTTCGCCTTCAGGGATAACTGTAGAGTGTGGAAGTTGCAGGGGCCAGCCTCGCTCCAAGCCGGGACTACGGCTACTAGTGGCTTCTTGAAGTCGTTGTCCTTGAATCCTATGGCCCTGAGGTAGACCCTGTGCGGCAGGTTCTCTACGCCGTCATACCATACACTACTCCTAGGCCTCCTAGGCAACGTGTCAACCCCACTATGGTGGGTCTTAGTTATAGTGTGTGGATCCCGGCAGGGATAATAACATTGCCCTGGTGCTAGGCTTTGATCCTGAGCCCCCTGCCCCCCATTATATTGGTGTATAGCTCGTACTCTCTCTTCAGGGCCTTAAGGCTAGAGTAGGGGTGGCTGACCAGCTCATGCCACCTAGGCACCTTGTCGGGATCCATCGTTCCAGTGTACCTGGCTAGGTCTATCCCGGTTCTCTTAGCAGCCGTTTTCATGGATCCCAGCCTGCCGCCTAGCCTAGCCCATTCCACGATTAGCCTCGCCACCTCCTCGTCTCCACGGCTTAACACTGTCTGGGCTATGGCGTATCGGGGGTCGTATGACGATACCTGTGCCCCCACCCTTCTGGCCTCTTTCTTGACACGGGCTATCTTGGCCTTGAGCGTGCCCAGCTCCTCCATCCCTATCCACTGCATGGCTGTTACCGGTTTGGGTATGAACGGGTTGATGGATACCTTGAGCATACCCCTACCTCTTAGCTTCGATGCTGCTTCCCTGATCATCTGTATGGTCTCCTCTAGGTCCTCGTCCTCCTCTCCTGGTATCCCTACTATTATGTAGAGCTTCACGTTCCTTATTCCCCCTTCTATCGCGTTGTCTATAGCTTCCATGGTGCCCCCGGTGCATATCGGCTTGTGGATCGCCTTGGCGATCCTGCAACTACCGGTCTCGGGCGCGATAGTTATGGTCCTCTGGCCTCCCTCCGCTATGAGCCTAGCCCTCTCGGGTGTAAGCGTCTCGGCCCTTATACTGGGGACTGACGTCTCCAGCCCCATTGATACTGCATATTCTAGTATACCCTGCCCGTTGGGGGAGTCGAAGAACGCTAGGCTATAGAAGCTCACTTTCTCGACTTTGCTGGCTTTTACGCCAGCCTCTAGTAGGTCCTTGAGCACCCTCAGGCTCCTGTCCCTCTTTGGCCTGAATATCGAGCCCTCCATGCAGAACCTGCATCCCCTGGCGCATCCTCTAGTCGTCTCAAGCATGAAGCTCCTGCCCCATACCGGCTCTACACCCGGTGGAGTCTCCTGGCGTATGGGGTACCATGCCTTGTCCAGGTCTCTAACATAGACCCTCTCTACGGGTAGCCTGCTTCTGCCCGGTACTAGCATGCCCGGCATGCCAGCTAGCTCGTCTAGTATCCTATCCCTACCCTGGATGTCTAGCGTGTCTGCTAGGCCCTCTAGCACGGGTTCCGCCTCGCCGACTAGAACCGCGTCCACCAGGGGGAGGACTGGGCTAGGGTTTGCCGTAACTGCGGGACCACCAGCTATTATGATCGGGTCATCCTCCCTCCTCTTATCCCGGTATACGGGTATCCTTAGCTGGTCTAGCATCCTTACCAGGTCTAGATACATGAGCTCGTAGGGGAGGCTCACCATTATCAGTGGGGGGAGCCCACCCCTGAGGTCCCCCTCCAGCCAGCCGTCCTCCAGGAATATCCTCTTGACGCCAACCCGCCTATCCTCTAGGAACGTTGTTAGCATGTGGAATGCTAGGCTGGAGTACGCCACGCTCCTAGGCCCTGGGTAGGCTATCCCGATCCCCTTCAAGTCTAGACCCTAGCCCTCCTGGCCCCAGGGCAGGGGCCCTGTGAGGGGTTATATTTCCGGGGATCATATCCTGCCCGCATTTAAGTGGCGCCTGCTACGCCTGCTTGTATCCGGGTGGTAGTGGTGGCGCTGAAGCCTAGGAAGCCCCTTCCTAGCGTGGGGGAGCTTGTTGTCGGTACTATAGAGGAGGTCCACGACTTCGGGGCTTATCTGACGCTTGATGACTATGGTGGCATAAGGGCGTTCCTTCCTTGGAGCGAGATCGCCAGCCGTATGGTCAGGAATATACACGCTGTACTCAAGCCCGAGCAGAAGGTCGTGGTGAAGGTGATCAGAGTCTACAGGAACAGGGGCCAGGTCGATGTTAGCCTGAAGAGGGTTAGCGATGGCGAGAAGAGGAGGAAGATGATGTGGTACAAGAGGACACTCAAGGCAGCCACACTCATAGAGATGACGGCCGAGAAGCTGGGCAAGAGCGTAGACGACGCTTACAAGGAGGTTATATGGAGGCTCGAGGACACCTACGGCGATGCAATGACCGGCCTAGAACAGGCAGTAATATATGGGGAAAAAGCACTCCGCGATGCTGGGATACCAGAGGAGTGGATCCAGCCACTCCTAGAGGTGGCTAAGAGGCACGTGGAGGTAAGGAGCGTAAGGATCTCAGGTATACTAACACTCAGGACAACAGCCCCCGATGGGGTAGAGAGGATACGCAAGATCCTACTACAAGCCAGGGAGGCGGGTAAGTCAGCCTCAGACAAGGTCACTGTAAGAATCTACACCGTCGGGGCCCCCAGGTATAGAGTGGACGTCCAGGGCCACGACTACAGGGACCTAGAGGAGGCGCTATCCAGGATCGTGGAGACAACCAAAAGCCTGGCGGGCGAGCTAGAGGTAGAGTCGGGCTTCGAGAGGCTGAAAACATGAAGTGGCTCCTTAGGCGATGCGTCAATTGCGGCAGATACACTCTCAGGAGGGACAAGTGCCCCGTATGCGGGGGCATGGTTAGGGTACCCCATCCTCCCAGGTTCTCTCCGGAGGACAGGTACCTTAGGTACAGGTACCTTATGAAGAAGCAGTCGGGCAAGCTGCCGGAGTAACCCTACCAGGGCACGCTTTTTAGGCCCAACTGATACGCTATCCAGTTCGTCGATACGTGTAGTATAATTATCACGAATGCCATGACCAGGGCTGCCCCCATACTTATACTGTATCCTGCTAGGTACAGCATTGCCAGCGCTCCTATGTAGAAGTCCAGCTGGTCCAGTAGGGGGACTGGTGCTCCCCTCTCCTTGCCTAGCCGCCTCTTTATGAATGAACCCGCCATATCTCCTAGGAGCGCTCCCACGCTCGACGCCAGGGAGGCTCCTATCAGGTTCTCGTTTAGTGCTATAGTCTCTAGTGTACCCACCACTAGTCCTGCCAAGACTCCTACTATGAAGCCCTCCACGGTTTTGCCGTCCCCCAGCACCCTCCTACCATCGGGCATCCTGGCCCCCATGTCTATCGGGTGCCCCCTTCCATAGAACTTGGCGCCAACTACTGGGGCCCCGTTGGCCACCATAGCTGGTAGTATGTATATGAGTAGCTCTACAATATCCTCTGCTAGAGCCACTCCACCTCCCTCCCGGCGAGCCTGTAGATGATTATCCTCTTGTATGGCTTTTGTACCGTCATCCGGTATCTACCGCCTTCTAGCTTCTCGGTGCGGGCCTGGTACCTCATCCACGGCCTGATATAATGGGATCCGCTGGCCTCGCCCTCGCCTGAAACCTGGGCAATCGCTACCCCGCCTGAGGCACCTAGAAGGGAGGATACGTAGGCCATGATCCCGCCTAGCCTATAACCGGGGGAGGATCTGTAGTGCCAGTTGATCGTGTCTATGACGGGATACCTGCCCTCTACTATCAGCCTCGTCACAATCCTGGCCATCTCATCTATGCTGAGCACCTCAACCACTGGCAGGCCATGATGCCTGCTGAATGCTAGAGTGCCTGGCTCTGTGGCTACCACCACTGCCCCGATATCTGGGGGGCTGCACCTTTGTATCGCGAAGGCTATATGGGTCTTGCCGGTAGAGGCTGGCCCGTAAATAAGGATCGATGATCTACTTCTTACGGCGTTCTCTAGTATAGGGTGGAGGCACCTAGAAGAGGCCACGCCTCCTAGGCCTCTTCAGCTCCCTGAACCTCTTTCTGATCTCTAGGTCCAGCTCTCCGTCTATTATCGACGCCTTGTTCCTCAGCTCTTCGAAGTGCTTGTTTACAGCGTCTACTAGCCCCTGGGGCACCTTGGCCTTCTCCAACGCGTCCTTACCATCGCTGGTTGTCCTGAGCTTTCTGTACATTCCCGGCTCTGTCTCGACGAAACCCACATACATCAGGGCAGTTAGGTCGTTCTTGAGATCGGGGCTATAGGGGTACCTGCCCACCATTGTAAAGCTGTACCCTAGGTCGTAGCCTAGCTCCTGTAGGTTCTTCACGAGGTCCATGAGCGTCTTCTCATGTATCGGACCGAACTTGTCTACTAGGTATAGGATCGCCACCTGCCTATCATTGGACAGAACCTTATCCCTAGTTATTACCTGGAATGTTATGATCTTGAGCTCCTTCCCACCCTTACCCTCTTCGCCCTTGCCTTCCTCCCTCTTCTTCTTCGCCATACCCAACCCTCCACCGACACATGTGCTAGTCCTAGAAATTTAAGAGCATATAGCCGGGATTCGGAGATCTAGGTCGAGTACTATGCGTATCGGCGCCGTAGCTATACTAGCACTAATCCTAGCAAGCACCCTAGCCCCGCTACCCGCATCGGCCCAGGCCAGCGTCGAGGCCAGCTTCTACGCCCCAGCAGTCTCAGACACTGGCAGGGCAGACCTGATCAGGGTCGATATTAGGATAGACATACCGGGCTCGGGACTCTTCAAGGTCGATGCAGGGGGAGAGGTCGACAACACCACTTATCATAGCATGAAGATGGCGGTCATGACCGCTTCCATGTACGCCGGGATCCGGTGGGACTCCATAGATGTCCGAATTAGGCTCGAGACCAGCAGAAACGTTGCAGGCCCCAGCGGCAGCCTCGGTGTTGCGATAACTACATACCTGCTCCTAACAAGGTATACCCGGGGCTACACCGGGCCTGGCGATGTAGCCATAACAGGGGCCATAAGCCCCGACGGCTCCGCCTCCAGGGTAGGAGCAGTAGATCTAAAGTGCAAAGCAGCAATGGAACATGGAACCAAGTTCCTATACCCCCTAGTCAACTACACCCCCCAGCTTGGCGACGAGTGCAATGGGACCCCTATACCCAGCATGATCAACGGTACAATGACACTTCTAGACACGCCAGCCACGTACATGCAGACTAACATATCCCTACCCACCGAATTCCACGATGCGATGAAGGATGCCGCGGCCAGCCTTGCATCTAAGGCCAGGAGCCTGCTAGGAGAGCTACCCGAGGAGGGCAGGAGCATCGTCGAGTCGAGGCTCGAGGCCTCCGCTAGGGTGCTCGATAAATCCCCCTACGCAGCCGCAAGCCTAGCCTTCACAGCACTTTACAATGCATACCGCTACTACTACCAGTCCGCCATGCTGAATGGGACCAACGTGTATGACAGTGCATCCAGGCTAGTCTCCAGCGTGGGGGAGGAGCTTAGAGGCGTCGAGTCGAGGCTCGAAGGGGCTGATTACAACGGTTCTATACTCTACCTGGAGTTCCTATCCACGGCCTATACCAGGCTGGCTGACGCTAAGAGCAGCTTAGAAGAGGCCTCTGGGCTGATCAGGGCCAGAGCCCCTACTATTGAGGGCATCCTATCAAACATAGCCCTCGCCAAGGCTAGGGTTGACACTATAAAGGCTTGGATCGATACTGCTGAGAGGGTTAAGAGTGCAGGCCCCTCTATATCCCGGGATGAGCTCAGGCTGGCAGTGTCTCTGTACGGTGACTACGCTGGGGAGGCGGTGCTTTACGCTAACTCTATACTGGAGTACTTTATAGAGAACTATAACGCTCCCAGGGATATACTCCAGGTTAGAATAGAGACCATAAACAACCTTCTCAGGGAGGCCAAGACCTACTATAACGAGGGCAACTACGTGGCGGCACTGGGCTTCTACAGGGAGGCGTTATCGAGAACCCTATCCCAGATATTCGGCTTCTTCCTGGCAAGGAGCGACCCCAGCATAATAGACGGGTACTACAGGGACCTAAGCAGCCTGGTATCCATGGCCCAAGCCCAGCTTGCCACTCATGGGCTCATAAGCGGGCTTGCATTGGCGTATAGGGAATACTCCGAGGTCCTGCTAGAGGAGGATCCAGCAACAGCCATAGGCCTACTCGAGGAAGCCCTCTCCTCCTCATTCGCCTGGTACACCCTACTACTATCCGAGCCCGCCGCTAGCGCTTCAACGCCCAGGCCAGAGCCTGTACCCATGCTGAGGGATCCCATCCTGACCGCCACCGTTGGAGTCGCCACATACATACTGGCACTAGCTCTGGTTGCCTGGTACGTAGTCTCGATAATAAGGAGAGCAACGTACCTATAAGAAGTCGAAGAGCGACTTGCCCCTGCCCCCTCTGAGTATCTCGCCTAGCCTCCTGAAATCCTCCTCCAGCATCGGTAGGACCTCTCTATTGTAGAGAGCCGCCGCGGGGTGGAATGTGGTGTATATCCCTACCCTTCTCCCAGCTATAACCCCATGCACTAGCCTGCCCCTCTCTGCCCTTATACCGCGCCACCTTAACCCAGCCATCCTGTATATGGTAGCCCCGGCTATCCTACCCACCGCCATTATTATTTCGGGCTCCACCAGCTGCACTTGCCTCTGGAGGTAGGGGTTACAAGCGGCTATCTCGTCCTGCCTTGGATCCCTGTTCCCTGGAGGCCTGCACTTGACCACGTTGGTTATATACACCTCCCTCCGGGCTAGGCCTGCCAGGGAAAGGAGCTTGTCCAGGAGTTTTCCTGCCTGGCCTACGAAGGGCCTCCCGGCCTCGTCCTCCCTTCGGCCTGGAGCCTCGCCCACGATCATGACCCTGGATGGTACTGGCCCCTCCCCGGGGACCGGGTTCTTCCTGGACTCGTGTAGCCTGCAACGCGTGCACGTAGCTATCTCTTCTACTAGGCTTTTATAGAGTCTTAGCCTTTGCTCCACGCCATACTACCCCGCTCGAGAGTGTATAGTTTGCCATGAAGCCTACTATAATCCCGATAGCTTGACCTAGGACTGGGTTCACCCCTGCTAGGGTGTATAGTAGCCTCATTACTATGTATGTTGATGCTATTCCCGCTAGTGAGGATACATGGTATCCTACTAGCCTCTTGGCTACCCCCTTGGCGAACTTGCTCTTGAATGTCCACTCCTCGTGGAGTATGAAGTTCCATAGTATCCCGGCCTCTATCCCCGCTATGCTTGAAGCGTCAACCCCCACTATGGGGAGTAGTAGGTACATGACGCCTAGGTTTAGTAGTGCGCCTATGCCTCCTACTATGGCGAATCTGGCTAGCCTCGAGAGCGCTATTAGGTGGAGTATGAAGTCAACCATAACTCTTAGACCTAGTTTGCTGTCGCCGGCGGCTCTCCTCTTGAAGGTGTAGGGCACGTCGGCGACCCTGGCTCCGGGGCTCTTGGCTAGTATCTCTAGCAGTATCTTGTAGCCTCGGGGCCTTAGGTCCTCTAGCCTCACCGCTGCCTTCCTGACTAGGAAGAAGCCTGACATGGGGTCGCTCGTCTTCCTGGCCTCTCTTACTAGGATCTTCGATACTATGCTAGAGATCATGCTTATGGCGAGCCTGGCCCTGCTCCATCCCTCCACTCCTCCCCCCTTAGCATACCTTGAGGCCACTACTATGTCGTACCCCTCTCTGGCCTTCCTGACTATGTCTGGGATAACCTCTGGGGGGTGCTGTAGGTCCGCGTCCATGACTATTACAAGGCTAGACCTGGCTTCGCGTATGCCCCTGATGACCGCGGTTGCTAGCCCCCTCTCACCGGTCCTCCTGACTAGCCTTATCCTGGGATCTTTCCTTGACTCCTCCTCGACGATCCTCCAGGTGCCATCTGGGCTATCATCGTCTACCACGACTATCTCGTAGCATTTAGTATGCTTGTCAAGCTCCTCCCTAACCTTATCCAGGAAGGTGCCTATTACTTGGGCCTCGTTGTATGTTGGGACAACTATGCTTATCTCCGGCCTGCTACACTCCCCCATTTGCCGCGTCCTCAGTACTCGTAGAGCTGAGGCCTGGCTTGCTCTGGCAGGTCGCCCTCGTCTAGGACCTTAAACGTGAACGGGGGCTCCCTCACCTTTGGCCCTACTACCAGGTACTTGTCGGGATCGTCATCCCCCCGACTCTTGAATACCCTAACCTTCACGTACCAGCCGTCCCTCCTCCTAACATATACATACTTCCCGTGCTTGCCCCCCATGCTCCGCCACCACCCACGCCTCTCTCTGTCTAGGATTATAAAATGGTAGGGTTATCAGGAGCCTATAATACTACAGGCTGCCGGGGATGGATGCCTTGACTATAGAGTCTCTAGCCAGGCTCCTACGCCTCCTAGGAAAGAGGGGCTCCAGGTACCTGGAGGAGGGGATAAGGGAGGCAGTGGATATGGGAGGGGACGCCTCCAGGATATACCACCGTGTTGGGATGCTCTACAGAGACTACTACGGCGAGGTC
>JALUDK010000330.1 GCA_027044005.1 Acidilobaceae archaeon
GCCAGCATCCCTCAGCGCCTGGCTTGCAGCCTCTACTGCTAGGTCCCTCAGGCCCTTCTGGTAGTGCCTGTTTATCCTAACCATGCCCACGCCAGAGATCCATGCCATGCCCCTCACCTCGGCATAAGCCTGATCTTCCCCCTGTACCTCGTGTAGAAGCCGTAGTCGACCTCTACCCTCCTAGCTATATAGTCGTCCACCTTCGGGGCTAGGTCCTGCCTCTCTACTACCTCATCGGTGACTATAAGACTGTAGGCGTCGCTGCCAGCCCCGCTGCCGAAGGGGGCTACGAGGATCCTCTCCCCGGGCCTAGCCCTGTCTAGTACCCTGGCCAGTCCCATGAGGGCGCTGGCATTATAGGTATTCCCTATCATAGGCGTCACAAGCCCCGGTTCTATCTGCTCCATTGTGAATCCTAGCCTGAGGCCGACCCTGACTGGGAACTTTCCGTTGGGCTGGTGGAATATGGCGTAGTCGAAGTCTCCCGGCTTGAGCCCGAGCTCCTCTAAAAGGCCCTTCACAGAGTTGATTATATGGTGGAAGTATGCAGGCTCGCCGGTGAATCCCTCACCGTGCCTCGGGTAGGGCTGGAGGCTCCTCCTCCAGAAGTCGGGGGTGTCAGTAACGTAGGTGTAGCTGCCCTCGAATACGGCAGAGGCTCCGCTGCTGGGGCCTAGTATGAACGCCGCGGCGCCGCTGGCGGCGGTGAACTCTAGCACATCCCCGGGCTGGGCCTGCGCGGTGTCGCTCCCTATCACCAGGCTATACTTGAGCATGCCCGAGGAGACTAGGCCTATCGAGGACCTCATCGCCTCGCTCGCCGCCCGGCAGGCGAACTCTAGGTCGCTGGCCATGGTTACTGGTGTTATTCCCAGGGCCTCTGCTATTATTGTTGCGCTGGGCTTGACTGCGTAGGGCTTCGACTCTGTGCCGAAGAATACTGCCCCGACCTCGCTCGGGTCTATCTTGGCCCTCTTCAGGGCGTTTAATGCTGCCTCGTAGCCCATGGTAGTCGAGTCCTCATCGGGCCCTGCTATCGCTTTTTCCCTGACGTTGAGGCCCTTGTACTGGTCTTCGTGCCATCCCCATGTGGATGCTATGAGTTTGAGGGGGAGCCTGTACCTCGGTATGTAAGCCCCCCACCCGTGTATGCCGGAGCCCTTTTCGGGCCTAGCCTGTAGCGTCAAGGTTCTAGTGCACCGGTGACTAGTCTTGGCCGGGCCCCTATAAAAATTGTACGATAGCATAATACTATGCTAGACTATAGACGAATGCGCCACTAGGTGATCCAACTGTATAGTCATATACAGATATTTACTAAGACAGATACGTGGGACCGCTTCTACATATAGTTAACGGCGAAAATGACCGGGTGAGAAGGAGATGCCCCTGACAACGTTCGAGGAGGAGATATACCTAAGGGCCCTCACCGGCAGGCTAGTGGGCAAGGCCCTAGCCGACCTAGGCGTCAACAAGCTAGCAGTAGTGGCTCCAAAGAACATAATATGCAGCAGCATCGCCACCGCCACTGAGGCCACCTTCATAGAGGCCGGCAACGGCGTCACATACCACTTCATGGTAGAGACCGGCGCCAACGAGGCCGAGGTGGCCGAGAGGCTAGCCAAGTTCGCCCCACAGGTGACCCTACTCCAGTTCGGCGGCGAGAGTCCCATAGAGGAGGTTAGGAGGAGCTTCGTAGCCCTGCTCAAGGAAATGGCCGCCAGGAGGGTGCCCGGAGACGTGGTGGTACATGTAAGGATCTTCGCCGCCAAGGGCCTAGACGAGGCGCTACAGAACCCAGAGGTCCGGGAGTACCTGAGGACCAGGAACGTCTACGTATACACCGTTGGCTTCGACGAGGGCAAGGTCTACATCAACAGGATAGCCATAAACGAGGACGGCAGCTATGCGCTGGAGAAGATAAGGGAGTACCAGGTAACCCTAGAGCACGCCGACCTGCTCAACAGGAGCATAAAGAACAGGAGGCTACTCTTCCAGGAGGCCCAGGCACAGGCACAGTAAGCCGGTGAGGGCCTAGCACCACACACTCCCCCCTTTTTGAGCCCCATATTTACCCCTCCACCCCAGCTACTCTACCCTTGGTGTCCTGCATATTGGCCAGGCTCACCTTTAGAGTGGAGGCGACGAAGAGCAAGAGTGGCGTTCACGCAGAAAGGAGGCTAGTCATAGTCTTCAGGAGTAACG
>JALUDK010000331.1 GCA_027044005.1 Acidilobaceae archaeon
ATGCAGGTGGGCCCACCAGAGGAGGTCTACGAGGACCCTGCCAACACATTCGTGGCTGGCTTCCTGGGGAGCCCGAGCATGAACCTAGTCGAGGCGGAGGCCAGGCCCAGCGGTGGATCCACAGCGATACTACTAGGGCACGGTGAGATCAGGATCCCCAAGCAGCTGGAGGGGGGCAGGGTGATAGTAGGGGTTAGGCCGGAGAAGATACTATTCAAGCCACCCGACGAGGGTCATATAATGCTCGAGGCCGAGATAGACTTTATAGAGAACCTGGGCTCCGACAAGATAATCCACCTTCGCCTAGGAGACACGCTGTTGGTAGCGAAGACAGTGGAGGAGCCTCCAGGATCCCAGGGCTCCCGGGTTAGGGTGTATGTTAGGCTGAGGGATCTGAAGGTGTTTAGGCCCAGCGGGGAGAGGATCCTCTAGGGCGGTCCCCTCTCCTCCCTGCTCCTCAGCTCCCTCCTCAGCTCCTCTATCTCCTCCCTTAGCCTCCTCACCTCGTCCGGGGGATAGTGGTATTGCGGCTGTTGCACACCCCTGGCCAGGCCTATTATGGCGTAGATCACTGCCGCTATGATTACTATGATGAGGATCATCCATAGGAGGCCCATGAATCCTCCCATGAAGCCGAAGCCCATCATGCAGGGACACCACCAGTCTCCTTGGAGTGTCGTATTACCCGGGTCGAGCTGGGCCTCCGGGCCGTGTAGGCTTGCGACCTGTAGTAGTAGTGGGATTGCATCCACGCTCTATCCACCTCTCTGCACCGGGTCTATACAGGAGCATTGGATACTAAAAAAGTTTTTGTTTATTATCGGTCTCCCCACCAAGGATGCATAGGGCCGCGCATAGGCCCATGCATAGGAGTCTCGATATGCACACTCCTGGCCACGATAACCCTCGAGTCATCAACCAGGAGCCCGTTAACTACAACACGGTGACCCATCATAGCAGGGAACTCTACAACATCAACCCTACCGCCGGCAATCTGGGAGGCAACACGCTTACCCATAACAACAATATACTCGCCACCAGGCGTATCAACCTTCATAAACGGGACCCTAGCACCCTTAACCAGCAGGAACCCATGCCCTGATATAGATCCTTCAATAGTCACATTCCTGAAGTCAACACTCACACTAGCAGCGCCGGCAACAAACCCAGGGGCACTCTCGACGTGCCTGGCATTCATCTCGCCGGCAAAAGCCGTGTATATTATACCATAGGACTCCTCAGCCTCAAGCGGGTAGGAGACGTAGACTAGAATCCCAGCTACAAGGGAAGCAAGGAAAAATATGGGGACTAGGTGTAGGGGCCTCACCCTCGGAGCGCCTCCAGCTACCTGGATAGGTCGTATAGCACCGGGTTCATATAGCTGCCCATGCCATCCACGCTGATCCCCAGCGCAACCATGCCCCTAGGGCCGCCAACCCCCACTATGGAGACGTTAACAGTCTCGCCATTCTCGATAGCGTCCTCCAGCTGCTCTACCAGCCAGACGCCGCTGAATAGGTAGCCGTTACTGGTATCCATATACATCTTCATCACCTTCACCACCACCTGGCCGTCGCTAGTCTCAACCACTATCCTGTTGCCCCTATCCACTACGTCTACCAGCGTGCCGTTAACCTCCACTATCCTATCCATCACAGAGTTGAAGTGCTCTTCCATCTCCTCTTCCATGTCCTCCATCATACCAATCATATCGTCGAAGCTGTCGAAGCCATACATACCCATGCCCGGACCCCAGCCGGCGCCCTCAACAGGGGCTCCAGGCCCAGCACTTGGACCAGCCTCATCGTGGCCGCCCATCATACCGCCCATGCCACCCATCATGGGGCCCCAGCCACCGCTGGAGGGGCTGCTTGGCGACGCCTGGCCAGCCTCCTGGCTGGCAGGCTCCTGCCCGTGGGCGTACCCGCTTAGGGCATAGGCGACGGCCCCCACCAGGAGGACCGCTACGAATACTCCGAGCACAGCTACACTACTCCTCATATCTCATCCCTCCGCTGTTCTCCATGTAATAGTAGAACCTGGGAATCCCTGCTTATAAGGCGGACTCACGATAAGTGAATGTAGCGTAAGTATGGTACACACTGGGCTTGCAGGGTGTACGGGCACCAGGGTTGGATGACATGGAGCACCTAGGATCAATCGGCGGGGCGCTTGCTCTGGTAGAGGCCAT
>JALUDK010000332.1 GCA_027044005.1 Acidilobaceae archaeon
GGCTAGGTATAGTACCGTGTCGGAGTCGCAGTCGTAGTCTACCCTCAGGACCTTAACCCTGTTGCCGCTGGTTTCCCCCTTCATCCACAGCCTGCGCCTGCTCCTGGAGTAGAAGTGTGCGTACCCTGTCTCCAGGGTTAGCTTCAGCGCCTCCTTGTTCGCGTACCCTAGCATCAGTATCTTCCCGGTGGACGCGTCTTGGACCACCACTGGTACTAGGCCTCCCTGCTTCTCGAAGTCTATAAGGTCTAGGGGGCTCTTGGGTGCCTGGAGCCTAGCCACTTCTTCCACCCGCGATCTCGACCAGGTTCCTGAGTACCCTGAGCCCGTTGGCCCCGCTCCTCTCGGGGTGGAATTGCGTCCCGTACACAGGTGGCTTCTCGACCACTGCCGTGAACTTGATGTCCCCGAGCCTTGTAAGCGCCTTTACCCAGGGCTTCCCGGTCTCCATGGAGGCGTAGCTGTGGACGTAGTAGGCGTAGAACCTGTCGGGCAGGCCCTCTAGTAGGGCCGAGCCTCTAATCCTCTCCACCTGGCTCCAGCCTATGTGTGGGAGGGGCTTCACCGGCATCTTGTCTACGATCCCCTCTAGGAGGCCGAGGCCCTTGGTTACCCCGAACTCGGTGCTTGCCTCATACATCAGCTGGAGGCCGAGGCATATGCCCATCACCGGCCTGCCAGAGTCTATGTGCCTCATTATCCTGTCTAGGTCCTTCTCTAGCCTTGCCATGGCCGCTGGCATGCTCCCCACACCGGGGAGTATGAGGAGGTCCATGCTAGGTATGTCGCGGAGGCTCTCCACTATCCTGGCCCTGGCCCCGGCCTTCTCTAGCCCTGACTTGACGCTGTAGACGTTGCCTACTCCATACTTGTAGATGACAGCCTCCACCGTCACTTCATCCTCCCCCTGAGCACACCCTCCACCCTATCAGGGGTTACGCCTGTGACTGCAAGTAGCAGGAGTAAGTGGTATAGGAGGTCCGCAGCCTCCTCAACAATCCTATCCCTATCGCCCTTCACCGCCTCAACTACCAGCTCCACCGCCTCCTCGCCAACCTTCCTAGCAACATGATCCACGCCCCGGGAGGCGGTTTTCCACGTGTAGCTCCCCTGGGGCTTGGACTCCAGCCTTTCAAGGATTATACTATACACCTCGTCCAGCACGCCGAATCCCATCACTCACCACCCAGGCTCCTAAGGTGCATCTTGAACCCCTCATACCCGGCCAGCACACGGGCCGCGTCAACAAGGTCCTCATCTACATCATCCACCACGGGGACGGGCTTGAGGAAGTCGTACACGCTAAGACCGCCCCTCCACCTGGCCGCCCCGCTGGTGGGGAGCACATGGCTAGGCCCAGCGGCGTAGTCTAGGTAAGCCGTGGGCGCCCCCAGCGATATAGCGCCCGCGCTACCCACCATCTCAGCGACCCTAGCCGGCTCTGGGGCCAGGACCTGGAGGTGCTCCGGGGCGTAGAGGCTAGCCAGCTCAGCCGCCTCCTCCAGGCTCCTAGTCTCAACGAGGAAGACTGGGGCCAAGCCCTCGCCATACCCCATCTCGGCCAGGCTCGACTCCACTCCATCAAGCAGGCCCGGCTCGGGTGACGCTATGACTACTGTAGAGGAGGGCCCATGCTCAGCCTGGGCTAGGGCCTCCAGCGCGACCCTTCCCGGCTCCACCCCACTAGCTATTATGAAGAGCTCGGTTGGGCCTGCTATCATGTCTATACCCACAACGCCGTAGACCAGGGCTTTGGCCGCCTGGACGTAGGGCCCGCCGGGCCCGGCTATCAGGTCTACCTTGGGCAGTGGGGTGGCACCGTAGGCCACGCCTGCTACCGCCTGGGGGCCGCCGACGGCGTATACACCCGAGGCTCCGGACCTGAATGCAGCTACAACTACTGCGGGGTCCGCCTTGAGCTTGCCCTTTCTGGGTGGCGTGAGTACGTGTATGCCCCTGACGCCTGCCACACTGGCCGGGGCTACTGTCATGATGGCGGTTGATGGGTAGGGGTTCCTGCCACCGGGCACGTATATTGCCACCCTCTCCACGGGCTTCCAGATGAGTCTGACGCCCTTGATGCCGGTCTCTGTTGGCATTGTTGCCTTGTGGTACTCCCTTACCCTACCTACAACCTTGTCTATAGCCTCTAGCATCCTGTAGTCTAGGGGCTCCTCATACACGTATAC
>JALUDK010000333.1 GCA_027044005.1 Acidilobaceae archaeon
TCATAAATGTTAACGGGGTGCACACACTCCACGGCAGGGCCATACCCTTTGCCACGGGGATAAAGCTTGCAATCCCCCGGCTAACTGTTATAGTCAATGGTGGAGACGGGGACCTGCTAGGTATAGGGGCAGGCCACTTCGTTGCAGTAGGCAGGAGGAACGTTGACCTGACTGTTATACTGCACAACAACCAGGTATACGGGCTGACAAAGGGCCAGGCGAGCCCCACGCTACGCAGGTGGGAGCAGGTCAAGAGCCTGCCGAGGCCAAACATACAGGACGCTGTGAACCCGATAGCCCTAGCAATAGCCTCCGGGTTCACATTCGTTGCCAGGGGCTATGCCCTCTGGGTTGACCACCTGAAGGAGCTTATAAAGGCTGCTATAAGGCACAAGGGGACAGCTCTAATAGACGTTCTACAGCCGTGTGTAACATACAACAACCTATACACGGCTGACTTCTACAAGGGCAGGCTATACAAGCTGGAGGAGGAGCCAGGGTGGGACCCGATAGTCCATGAGCCTAATATAGAGGAGATCGATGAGAAGGTTGCCAGGGCGTGGGAGAAGGCGCTGGAGTGGGGAGAGAGGATACCGGTGGGGGTATTCTATGTGAACCCGCATGTGGAGACGTTTGAGGAGAGGATTGCGAAGCTGAACCCGCTCTATGCGGAGAAGCCTATAGCCCTCCAGGAGATAGACGTAGACGGGAGACCAGTAGTATCTAGGGAGGACTTCATGAAGCTATTCAGCAAGTATATAGTAGAGGTGCGCAAGTAGGACATGTTTTTTACAAGGGCCACAATATACAGGGCAGGCTGCAGGGGCCTTGAGGAGGGCCAGCAGGCCCTCCAGACGTATATAGACACACTACTCAATACCGGTGGCAGGAGTAGAGGAATATACTGCATACTCTCTGGCCCCCACAAGGTCCTAAGCCTATACAGCCAGTACACACAGAACGCCACCCACAGGAGGATAACCGGGGGCCCAGTCTTCACCAGCCAATCCGGGCTAAGCTATCTAGGGATAGCCACTGTATACCCGGGCCTGCTCAAGAGCATGCTGGAAGACGTTGAGGAGGCCATAGGTAGGATAGGGGGGCTACTTGAGGGCGGGTACATACGCCATAAGGAGGGTAACGGCATCCTGGGCGTAACAAAGCTGGGCACCGTTGGCGTGATAGAGATCATAACAAGGCCCGGGGACCTGCCACTCCTCATAATAGAGAACCTATTCAAATCGATACTAGTAAGGGAGGCGGAGATCCCGGACAACGTGAAGCTGAAGGCCCAGTCATACAAGGCAGGGACCTGGCTGAAGTACGGCCTCAGGGATGCCAGGATAAAGGGGACAGCGTCTAGGGGAGACTTCTACATAACCCTCAAGTCAAACATACAAGACGGGTTCCTAACAGATGTTACTGTGGACGGGAACCTCTACGCCGCACCTCCAATGGAGCCCTACAACCTTGCGGCTAGGCTTGAAGGGACGCAGGTCAATGAGCTAATGTTCTACCAGATTAAGCTTGCATGGCGGGAGCGGGCGGAGCTTGCTGGTATAGACTACGAGGATATAGATAGGGCCATGGACATGCTCTACGAGGAGGCGGAGAGGCTGGCCTAAGTCAGCTAACTATATATTAGTTCCTCTATACGTGGGATTCCTTGAGGTGTACGCCTTATGAAGGTGAAGGCAGTATTTATACAGGAGTTTTACAAGGTGATGGGTACATTCCAGATAGAGGTGGATCTACCCGAGGGGGCGACGGTACTAGACCTGATAGACTATATAGATAGGAACATTCACCCCGGCTTCAGGAGCATGATACTGGATGAGAGCGGCGGCATAAAATACCCGGTTGAGATAGCGGTCAACGGCAGGAGGATAGACTTCCTCCAGGGGCTACATACTAAGATTAATGAGGGCGACCAGGTCCTATTCTCCCCAAGAGCATTATTCGTAGTCTAGCCGCTACACTCTGGGTGGTAGATGGTATGGGTGTGAGGGTGAAGGTCAAGACTCTGGGTATACTATACAGGGTTACAGGGTCTATAGAGCACGAGATGGATCTCCCGGAGGGCTCGACAGTTAGGGATGTTATTGTTAGGCTCGTCGATAGGTTCCCTGAGCTTAGGGATGAGATATTCGAGGACGGCCAGACATTCAGCCAAGACTATAGGATAA
>JALUDK010000334.1 GCA_027044005.1 Acidilobaceae archaeon
GTCCACTAGTGCTGCGGTGTACTCCACGGCAACGCCGTGGGGGAGAGCGTTGAACACTATATCAACATCGGGGATCCTGTCGAAGCTGGTCTTCGTGAACCTAATACTATAGAACCCCCTGAGGTGCTGGTGCACCATATATACTGGCTTCCCCGCGTACTCCCTGCTGGTTGCCTCCACTACCTCTATACCCGGGTGTGTAGCCAGTAGCCTGAGCAGCTCGCCCCCGGTGTAGCCGGAGCCGCCCAGGACGGCGGCCCTCGCCACCCTGCTACCCCCTCCGGGGGCCTGGAGGCGGGCTTTGTTACACTGTTATAAAGGGATAGAGTATGTCAGCCCCTCCTAAGCCAGAGGGATACCGCCACACCCACCCCTAGTATGGCTAGGGAGAGGAGCAGGGCCTCCATGCTGACTCCTCCCTGGCCCCCTGCTAGAGTTGCCGTCACAGTCTCTACCGAGGTTGCGGTAACAGTCTCGGTTAGAGGTATGGTTACCGTGCTCGTCACAGTGTGCTGCCTCGTCACCGTAGTAGCCCTCGTCTCTGTAACTGTCTTTGTGGCTGTCTCCGTCATAGTCACGGTCGTGTTGACACCAGGAAGGGTTAGGGTTGTCGTATCTGTCACCGTCATAGTAAGCGTGCTTGTCACCGTCTCAGTAAGGGTTGTCGTCACCGTTGTAGCACCCCCAGGGCTACCAGGCTCCGCCTGGAAGAAGAGTACATACATGCCTCCCGAGTCGCCGATCCCGGCTGCCAGCATCCTTGGCCCCCAGTCTAGGGCCGCTATATAGCCTCCAAGGGCGCCACTACTCCAGGCAACCTCACCATCGAGGGAGAGTATCATAAGGACTCCGCTGCTGGTGGAGGCGGCTATCATCGACCCATCAGGGCTCCATGACACCTGCTCCAGGGGCTCCTTAACCTCGATATACCCGATCTGGCTGCCCATGGAATCTATGATGATTATAGCATCAACCATTCCGCTGCCAGCCTTCCAGCCGGTGGCTACTGCTACAGAGTCGCCGCTGGGACTGGCGTCTAGGCTAGACACCACACCGGGGACCTCCGCCTTGGAGGCTAGGGAGCCGTCTATTGCATTGAATATATAGATGGTGGTGTTAAGCTCGCTAGGGGCGCTAGCCCACACTACCTCCTTGCTGGAGCCAACGAGGACGTCCCTCATACCGATCGTGGACCTCCACACCACCTCCCCGCCGGGCTTCACTACGGAAACCTCGCCTGGGCCACCCGCCGCTATGAGGTCCCCGCTCCATGAGAGGCTTGTGATGGGCGAGTCGAGGAGGGTACTATACACTGGTTCCCCTAGGGCGGTATAGATTCTGAGCATGTGCCCGTCTCCAACCGCTATATACCTGGAGTCGGGGCTCCAGGCAATGCTACTTGCCAGCACCCCCGGTCCCCGGAGGCTAGCGATCTCCCCTACTCGTGGATCCAGTATTACGAGGCTCCAGTTCTCCTTCCCCGAGTCTATTCCTAGTACCGCGAGCATGCCACCATCGGGGCTCCACTCGAGATCCATTATCCTATACATGTCGAGCGGGACCTTTCCTGCCAGGGAGACCTGTAGAGACTGGCCCTCGACACCGGGAGCCTGGGTGGATGAGAATAGTGCGATGGCAAGCAGGAGCACGGGTACTATGCTAGCCCGCAAGCACCTCAACCCCCGCATCCCTCGTCGACTTGAAGGGTATATACAGGCAATGGTAGGCCAATACGGGGTAATATAATAGCGGCAGCTATGCTCCCACCAGCTCTCCTAGGAGCCTGGCAGCCTCCTCCGAGCTCAGCCTCCTAGCAGGGTCGGGCTCCAGCATAGCCTGCACGATACTCCTCAGCTCCCTATCCTTAATCTTCTTGAGCACCTCCTGCCTCTTCTTGGTCGAGGCGTGCTCCCCGTCTAGCGTGGTACCTGTCTCGAGGTAGAGGAGGAGGTTCCCAAGCTGGTACACGTCGATCCTATTCTCTAGCCCCCTCTCCGCGCTGAGCTTCCTAAGGTCGCTGTACACCTGCTCCGGGGCCCTCCAGCCCGGGGTTGATTGTATCCCTGTTATGGAGAACTTGCCTAGGAGGCTGGAGATGCTGCTGAAGTCTCCAAGCTTAACCACGCCCTGGGAGATCATCACGTTACTCGGCTTTATGTCCCCATGTATGAGGCCTCTGCTATGAATGTAGCGGAGGGCATCGGCCAGCTGGTATCCTATGAGGGCCACGTCACGGGGCCCAGGGCTCCACCCCTGGCCCTGCTGGTGGGCCAGTGTGCCCATATCCGCGTACTCGTAGACAAGGAGGGGGACGTGCCTAGAGTAGGCTAGAAGCCTCAGAAGGTGGGGGTGGCGGAGCCCGCCTATAGCCTCGGCCTCCCTGGCGACATCCTCCATAGCCTTCTCAGCCTCAAGTATAGTGGGTGGGATGGAGGTCTCGATCATCTCCCGGTACTCCCTCCTATTGGGGACCTTGAATGCGGCCTCAACACCGTCTCGGGTGCATAGGTATGTGCACCCCCAGCCCCCGCATCCTAGGAGGCCGCACCTCCACTCTCCCTCATAGCCGGGTAGTAGCTCCTCCTGGACACGGAAGGTCTTGTCCAGCCTGGGCCTCTCTAGGGGCTTGAAGCCCCCAAGCGGTGCCCCTAGTAGCTGTCTCCCCCTCCTGGGCCTCGACCTGGAGGCTGTGTATATCATTAGTAGGGAGGATGCGGTTGCCGAGGAGACTAGTAGGATGCTTCCCGGATCCAAAGCGTTACCCCCACGGGCCCAGCCTGGGCCTGGTGGCCTGGGGGTTTTTAGTGGTTCATGGCGTCCAGGTCCTCAGCGCTATGAGGGTGTGGGTGGAGGAGACACCCTGGGTAGACCTGATCTTATCCACATACTCGTTTATATCATCAACGCTCCTAGCGGAGACAAGGACCAGCAGGTCGTGCTCGCCCGTGACCTCATATATGGCCTCCACCCCGGGTATGGCGAGGAGCCGGCGGGACACGTCGGGGACCCTAGTCTGGGGTAGCGTCCTGACAAGTATCGCAGCCTTCAGCTCCCCAGGCACGCTATAATCTATGGTGAACCTCCTTATCACGCCGCTCCTCACGAGCTTGAGGATCCTCTTCCTGACTGCCACCTCGCTTATCCCCAGCTCCCTCGCGATCACAGTGTATGGAGTCCTCGCATTCTTCCTCAGGATCCGGAGGATCGCGTAGTCCCTCTCATCGACCCGGGCGGACACGGCAACCTAACCCTCCATCCACCAAAAGTTACAATATCTAACCCTATTCTATATTAATGTTAACCTAGTAAAGCGGAAATACTCTTTAACCTGCTAACCATGTGTTTATGAGTATTAACCTGGTGAGTAGGATGGCTAAGTGCCCGGTCTGCGGCCTGGAGGTTCGTATCCCAGAGGATGCAATGCCCGGGGAGCTGATTGAGCACGACTGCGGCACGCTACTCGAGGTAGTCGAGGACAACGGCGTGCTACAGCTAAGGGTATTCGAGGGAGACATGGAGGACTGGGGGGAGTAGGCCCGGTTGCCGTCAATAGCCCTGCTATATGACCATCCACGCTGGGAGGAGAAGGCGATACTACAGGCACTCAAGGATATAGGAGCCGACGCCAGGCTACTCCACGTCGAGACCACACCCCTGAGGATCGGGGAGCCCTGCTGCCCCATAGACCTTGCGCTGGAGAGGAGCGTGAGCTTCAGCAACGCCGTGTCCACGGCATTCGCGGTAGAGTCCTGGGGGGTTAAGGTCCTGAACCCCGGCACAGTAATATACCTAGCCGGGGACAAGGTCGCAACCCTCTCCCTCCTAGCCTCCCACCGTGTCCCAGTCCCGGAGACTACCGTGCTCAGCGGCTCCAACCGCATCAACGGGAGCCTGCCACCCGGGCCCCCATGGGTGGTTAAGCCAGTGATCGGGAGCTGGGGCAGGATGGTCGCGCGGGCCAGGGACCTAGAGGAGCTGGAGCAGCTCCTCTCCTACAAGGAGGCGGCCCGGGGCCTCTACTCCAGGATCCACCTGGTCCAGGAGTACATTGAGAAGCCGGGTAGAGACATAAGGGTCTTCACCCTGGGCGACAGGGTCGTGGCGGCGATATACAGGGTCTCAAGCCACTGGATAACCAACACGAGCCGGGGGGCTAGGGCGGAGCCGGCCCCAGTAACCGGGGAGATCGAGGACCTAGCCCTCAGGGCGGCTGAAGCCCTGGGCGGGGGCTTCCTAGGGGTAGACCTCCTCGAGGACCCCGAGAGGGGGCTCCTAGTTAACGAGGTCAACGCCGTTCCAGAGTTCAAGAACACGGTGAGGGTCACTGGTGTGAGGGTTCACATGGAAGTGGCTGGGTACGCGGTGGAGGAGGCGAGGCGGTGAGGCCTCGAGGGGACGGGCGTCACTCATCGGTCAGGCGATGGCGTATTCTTCATCGGCCCTACGCTCCACCCCTTTTAGGCTCCAACGCCTATATGCCTGATGGGTAGCCGGGATGGGCCTGCTGGTTGAGGAGCTGGGAGAGCCTATTGCCAGGTTCAGGTACCCCGACGCCAAGACGTTCAAGACGATGGTGGATAGCCTAGCCAAGATACTGGATGAGGCGAGCTTCAGGGTGTCCAGCGAGGGTGTTAGGGTTGTCGGCATGGACCCTGCCAGGGTGGCGCTGATCCAGGTGGAGATGCCGTACGAGTCATTCCTAGAGCTCGAGGTCTCGGGCGGCAGGGACTACGTAGAGGCCGGCTTCAACATGGGGGTCCTCAAGGATATGCTCAAGAGGGGTAAGAAGGGGGACGTGGTCGAGTTCAGGATAACGGATGACAGGGTCCTCATAATAGTTGAGGGCAAGGTCTTCAAGAGGTACCTGGTCCCCAACCTTGAGGTCGTCACTGAGGCGCCGGAGAATGTGAAGCTCGAGCACAGCGTTGAAGCAGTAGTCCTGGGCGACGTGCTCAAGAGGGCGCTCAGGGACGCGGAGATAGTCAGCGACATAGTGGAGTTCGAGGCCGACGAGGACAGGCTAGTGATCAGGGGCACCGGCGAGGGCCGCTCCAAGGCAGAAGCGATACTCACAATGGAGTCCACAGCCCTCATAGACCTACAGGTCAGGGAGCCAGCCAGGAGCAGCTACGATATACAATACCTCAAGAACGTGGTGGGCCTGACGGGGATAGCGGAGGCAGTAGAGGTCAAGTTCTCCAGCGAGAAGCCCCTAGAACTAGTATTCAGGAGCCCGGAGGGGAGCAGGGTCAGATACCTACTAGCCCCCAGCAGCTAGCCTAGAAGGGGCCCGGAGCCTATCCACAACCCACTCCCGGGGCAGGAGCGCCAGGAGCGGGGCGGCCCGGGGCCCCTCAGGCCTGCCCAGCAGGGCCAGGTAGAAGTCCCTGTAGAACCTCCTCCTCTCCCCCCTATCCATGCCGCTGCCAAACTCTATCAGGGCCTGCTTGATGGCCTCCTCACTCCACTCCTCCAGGCCCTCAAGTAGGCTAGCCAGCCTGGCCAGCCTCTCCCGGTCCTCGATGAGTTCATACGCCTCAACCGGAGGCTCCCTGGGGAGTGTGATCCTCAAGCCGCTGGGGGCGTATAGCCTAGCCCACCTGCCAGCCTTCTCTATAAGCTCCCTAGCCCACCTCAGGCTATACTCATCCGGCTCCCTGGGGAGGTGCCCGGTCCTCTGTAGCCTCCTAATGGCCTCATCGGGCAGCCTGTCCTCCGGTATGATCTGCGCCAGTATAGCTGCGTGAGTGTAGCCCACCTGCGCTGGGAGCCTCTCCGGGGGGCTCTTGGGGTGGCTCAGCTCGTAGCTCCTCGCCTCCACGCTGCTCCCCTCCTCGGCGCCGAAGTATATCCTCTCGGCCCTGTAGTACCACTCGTAGTACCTCGGGATCTCCGCCATGTCTATGACGACCTTCCTGTGGGGGTGGGTGTTGAAGTAGAGGAACCTGAGTATCTGGGGGTGCGCGACCTCCAGCCACTCCCTAGGCGTTATGCCGGTGAACCCGCTGCTACTCATATCCGCCTCCCTGCCTCCGAGCCTTATGGCGACCCACTCGTACCACTCACCCTCAGGTGGCTGGAACTTGAACACGTTGACCGCTAGGTCTACACAACTGTCCCTGCTCCCCCCAGGCGTCGCGTGGTCCTTACCGTACGGCTCGAAGTCGACTTGGAGAACGTTCCATACGCCTGTCCACTCTATCCTCCAGTTAAGCTTCGAGTCCTCGAACCCGGCTACACCCTCGTGGCCGCAGTTCCTGCACCTATACCTAACCCTATCCCCCTCGAGGACCTCCAGGGCCTCCGTGGTGTCTATCCTCCCGCAGGCCTCGCACCTGGGCTCTATGGGGATCCAGCCCTCCGGGTAGGGCTTCCTCCCCCTATACTTGTTGACTACCCTCCTTACCTCCTCCCTGAGCTCTATAACCCTCCTCATGAAGGGCTTGAAGGGGCCCCTGTAGAGGCTTGTGGTGGTTACCACCTCTACCCTCCCGTCGGTGAAGTCGTCTAGGTAGGGGCCGAAGTCGCTCCAGTAGTGGTCTACCCAGCTCTCGTGGCACCCCTCAGGGTCGGGGACCCTGTAGAGGGGCCACCCCACGTACCTAGAGCCGCTGCCGTCCTTGAAGGCGGAGAGCTGGCTCTCCTTACCCTTCCACGGGTCCTGGGTGTAGAGGGTGAGGAGCTGCCTGGCCTTGTAGCCCCTCCTCTCCAGCTCCCTCCTAACAGCCTCGACCAGCAGGACCTCGCCTCGGAGCCTGCCTATGTGCTGAACCCCCGACACGCTCAGGCCCCCGTTGAGGATGAGGACCTCCTTCCCCCGGGACCTGAGCTTCTCCTCTAGCCTATCAACCAGCTGGTCTAGCCAGTGCTTCTCCGCCAAGCCGATCAAGCCCCCACGGCCCCCCAGTGTGGGCCCTGGGGCCATATTTAATATGGCCCTGGATCACGTTCCCCTGGGGGATCGCCCATGCGTGGAGACTTTCTTGTCACGACAATGGAGTCCATACCCGGGTATAGGATTGTGAGGGTCATAGGCCTGGTCTCCGGCTCCAGCGCCAGGGCGCGGGGTGTTGGAGGGGACCTGATGGCTGGGGTTAGGAACCTCCTAGGCGGGGCTGTGAAGGAGTATAAGGAGCTTATGGAGAATGCGAGGGACGAGGCCCTGGCTGAGATGATCGAGAACGCTAGGAGGATGGGGGCCAACGCCGTGGTAGCGGTGAGGATGTCCACCAGCATGATATCCCAGGGAGTAGCGGAGGTTGTATGGTACGGCACCGCCGTGGTGGTAGAGCCAGCCTAGAAGGGTGCACGCACATGAGGTTCAAGGCGGCGGTGCTCCACTCCTGGGGCAGCCCCTTCAGCATCGAGGAGGTGGAGCTAGACGGCAGGAAGGGGTGGACCTGGCTAAGGGTACGGGCAACCGGGATATGCGGAAGAGACAGGGTGGTATGGAGGGGCGGCTTCAGGAACCTGAGGACGCCCCTCATACCCGGCCACGAGGTCTATGGCGAGGCCGGGGGCAGGCCCTACGGGGTCTACCCAGCCGTAGAGGCCCCATGCAACGGGTCCACCTGCACCCTGCTCCTAGGCGAGACGGCCCCTGGGGGCTACGCTGAGATGGTCAACGTCCCGTCCAGTAGCCTCGTTGAGCTGCCAACTAGGGAGTATGCGAGGTATGCGGCGGCAGTGTGCGGGGTGGCCACAATGATCCACGCCTCAAAGGTGGCGGGCCTCGGGCCGGGGGACAAGGTACTAGTGACGGGCAGCCTCGGAGGAGTGGGGATCCACGGCATACAGTACCTGGCGATGCGTGGGGCCAAGGTCTACGCCTACACCAGGAGGAGGCAGCACGCCAGGCTGCTCGAGGAGCTCGGCGTGGAGCCAGTGCACAGCCTAGACTTCTACAGGAGGACGGGCAGGGTAGACGTGGTCATGGAGCTAGTCGG
>JALUDK010000335.1 GCA_027044005.1 Acidilobaceae archaeon
CCTCATAGCCGATGCGAGCAGGTACCTCAGGCTAGGAGCCCCCGAGACTATGAGGCTGGCCCAGGACCTCTTCGAGTGGGGATTAATCACGTACCACAGGACCGACTCGACTAGGGTAAGCGAGAGAGGGATACAGGTAGCCAGGCAGTGGCTCGAGGACAAGTTCAAGGACCTGGCGGGGAGCCTATTCAAACCCAGAACCTGGGGGGAGGGAGGGGCCCACGAGGCTATAAGGCCCGTGAGGCCTGTCGACGCTGAGACCCTTAGGATACTTGTAGAGGAGGGCGCCCTGGAGCTTGCTGGGGACCTCACGGCCAGGCACCTGAGGCTATACGACCTGATATTCAGGAGGTTCATAGCCAGCCAGATGAGGGAAGCCCTGGTCGCTAGGGTGAAGTACAGGGTGACAATAATAGAAGCCTCCACCTCAGTGGAGGTTGAGGCCATTGCCAGGATAGGCAGGGAGGGAGACCCCGCGTCCAGGGGCTTCGCACTGGTATGGCCCTACCTTAGGGAGCAGAGGGTGGCCGGTGAGGCTAGGGACGTGGAGGTCCAGGTGGAGAGGCTTAGGATATCCAAGGTGCAGCCCTACACCCAGGGGGAGGTTATACAGGTTATGAAGGAGAGGGGGATAGGGAGGCCTAGTACTTATGCGAAGATCGTGGATACCCTGTTGAAGAGGAGGTACATAGTAAGGCCCCCCAGGGCTAGGGAGGACTATGTTGTCTCCACTATCAGGGGCGAGCACGTCTACCAGTACCTCACAACCCATATCGCCATGATGGGCGACGAGCTCTCCAGGTGGATAGACCCTAGGTACCTCGAGGGCATACCCAGGCTTGTCTCGGAGGAGAGGACCCGGAGGCTTGAGGAGTATATGAGGGAGATCGAGGAGGGTAAACGGGCTAGGAAGAGCGTGCTGGATGATATCTACAACGAGATCCGGGGGCTAGCACAGCCTATAAATGACGCTATCCACAAGGCAATGAGGGGGGCGGATACTTCCCCGATCTCAGCCTGCATCCGCAGAGCCTATGTAATAGTAGGTACGGGTGGAGAGGTTGAGCCTGAAGATAGCAGTGATGCACTCCAAGGTTAAGATCGGGGCGAAGAGGGGCAACCTGAGGAGGCTAGGCCTGGAGCTAGGCAACATAATGGATAATTGGAGCGATATAGACCTGGTAGTCCTGCCAGCCTATCCCATAACCGGCCCCTTGATAGGCTACTACCCGCCCAACAGGGCTAAACAGGCCATGAAGAACATGGCGGAGAGGATCAGTAGCAAGGGCACAGCGCTTGGTCAGAGTATAGTTACGATATCGAAGTGGAGCGAGGATTACGGGATCAACATTATAGCTGGCCCGATACTCGAGAGGGCTGGCCCCAAGCTCTACTCCACGGTCCTCCACATTGCCCCAGACGGCTCCATAGAGGGGAAGTATAGGAAGATCACGCTGACCCGCAAGGAGGTCGAGGCAGGGCTCAGCCCGGGACGTAGCGTGGAGGTGTTCAATATCAGGGGCAAGGGACTGGTTGGGGTGTATGTTGACGAGGACCTTACACACCCGGAGATATTCAGGGTGATGCAGACCCGCGGCTCGAATATAATTATAGGGTTCATGCTGCCCTACGAGTCCGACTACTTCAGGATGACCAACTACCATGACGGGAGGATACTGACGATGGAGCTGGATCCCGTGATCGAGTTCCTCTCCGTTAGGAGCCGGGAGACTGGGCTACCTGTTATACTCGTAGGCGGCGGCGTTGAGGGTGTCGGCCATAATAACCACAATAACGTGGCCTTCATGCCCACCATACCCTCAGACCCGGATGTCGGGGTCGCCAAGAATAGGATCCTTGACTATGACAGGCTCGACTCGGATCCTATGATTATCGAGTTGGACACGAGGTATAGCAGGCCTAGGAGTATCAACGCGATTGTGGCGAAGAGCATAGTGAAGGAGTTGTGTATGAATAGGGGTTAACAGGTAAACCGGGTTCTTTAACGCTGTTAAAGATATATAATCTGCTAGTGTAAAATATAGAGCGTGGGGGCAGGCAAGGTTGAGCCTGGCAATATCCAAGAGGAGAATACAGAAGCTCGGGGGCTCCAGCCTAATAATAACGATACCAAAGAGCTGGGCGAGGAAGATCGGCCTCACCGTAGGGGACAC
>JALUDK010000336.1 GCA_027044005.1 Acidilobaceae archaeon
CCTTGTACCCATTCCAGAATGCATCGTCATGCAGTATCTCTAAGACTAGAGCTTGCAGCCTGTCAGCAAGCTCCTCTGGGTCACTAACACCCTTATCTTCTAGTTTCTCAACTAGCTCTTTATGAAGCTTGTGGGGTAGGAAGCGGTTACGCGGCAGGCCATGCACCAGTAGATGGAACGAATCTAGCCCTACGTCATCCAGCTTATCCACTATACTATTTACTATACTGTATATGCGCTTTGTATTGAGTCTTGTCCTGACAGTGTACACGTCCACAGTAGAGTACATTAGCCTCTCGCGGGCTTCCTCGCTCATCGGGATACCCGTAAGACGCTTGGCCAGGGGCGCCTCATCGTCGTACTTCGTGAGTACATACCTTAGGAGCCTCTTAGCTAGGCAGTAGGGGCATAGCCTGTCCCTGCCTATCTCGCCAGCTAGAACCCTGTACCTTTGGTTATAACCCTGGATCCTCTCTCCGTCTATGACTGCAACACCACGGCCACACACGGTACAGAACTCTATCCTATCCCGTTTATTGTATATGTGTGTAGCAAGCTTGTGGTACACGGGCCCGCTGCGCCTGCCAGAGGCCACTAGCCGGGTCTTGGCTTCCTCCTCTGGTATCATGCTGAGCATTACTAGAGGGTAGAATAGTAGCTTACTATAGACTTCAGGGTCTAGACCCCTCTCCCTGGCTAGCTTCTTGGCCCTGTTGAAGGCTTCTCGTATGCTCACTTTTATGACGCGGAGGGCGAGCGGTGGCTCGAGGCTTCTAACCAACTTTAGCGTCTCATCATTATTCTGTTCACTAATTAAGTATTCTGTTTCCTTGACAACCTCCTCTAGTATCATACGCCATGCTCTAATGTAGCCGTCTTTGATCATGTTCTCGGCATCGCTGCAGGCCTCCTCTGGAAGTGCTATAGTGACCCTAGACGGCGACACAGGGTCGACGGGCCATCTCAGGCTTAGGCCTGAAGCCTCCCACAGCCAGTCCATGCGGGGTATGCTCTTTGATGTCTTGTCTAGGACTGGGCCCAGATGCTTGGATGTGTAGAACGGGTGCAGCCTGCCCGGGGGCTGTATCATGGCTCCCGGGCCGTAAACATCCACTAGGTACTCTACGCTCTTCCAGGCTAGTAGGCTCGCCAGCCAGCTCGAGGCCCACAGGTCCCGGAGGCGGCGCGACTCCCTTATCCAAGACTGCACGCCGGCTAGGTCCACCACTACTATGCAGCCACTGGGGTCACCCTCGCCGCCATGGGCTACCCATAGTAGTGTCGTCAGGGCGGCGTCCACGTGGTCAAATACTGTGTGGGTGGGGATCCTCGTGTCAGCTGGGGGAGCATAGACTCTCCCGCTTTTACCAGTAACTTTATACCATACGGGTTCGAGGAGGAGGTATGCAAGGTGGAGGAGGCACACGGGAGACTTGCACTTGGATATGCTAGCCGCTGTGGCCAGGGCCTCGGCGTACTTGTTTATGAAGTTTGCTATTAGCTTGGCGTCGATCTCGTCTGGTATATTGTTTAGCTTATGGTTGGGGTTGAGGGGGTTCACCAACTGCACCCTCGCATCGCGAGCCTGCTTGCCACCGGTTGCCTTCTCTAGTAGGAGCCTATCCAGCGCGGCCGCAAGCACGTCAGCAGCCCTAACAGTACCGCTCCAGGGATCCCTGCCTGCAATGATGCTCCCTGCCCGCCTGACATAGCCAGCGAGATCCTCCAGTCCCTTCTCCTCTAGCTTGACTGCAACAGCAGCCACAAGGATGACAGACTGCCTCTCATGACTGGGGATCCCGCCAGCACCCTCTATGAGCCGCTTATACTCGGCCTGCACCTTCTCCTTTCCGTCTCCCATAGCGTTAAGTATCCTCTCGGGCACATCCCCACCGCTACCCCTAACCCGGTGCCCCGTGATGCCCCAGGGCTTCCACGGGGGATCATGCCACAACACTGCAAGACCTAGAACACCCAGCCAATCAGCACCACCACGCCCCAACGCTAGTCACCTCCTCCGATCACCACGACCATACCTTTGCTGGTCATGCCCGCGCTGACCGTAACCACCCTGGCCACGACGCCTTGGCGGGCGGCGCGTGCCGCTTCTGGACTCTCTAGGCCTACCCTGCCTGATACCAAGAGACACAACATCAAACGAC
>JALUDK010000337.1 GCA_027044005.1 Acidilobaceae archaeon
GCCTTATGGCGGGCTCATTAGAGACCCTGACCTCCAGGTATATTGCGTCAACATCGTATACATCCTTCATAACACGTATGGTCTCAGAGAGGAGCGCCTTCCCTATACCCATGCCCCTATAGGGTGCCAATACCGCTATTGATACAAGGTGCCCCACCCTCCATCTAAGCCCCAGGAAGCCGCCTAGGAGCCTCTTAACTCTACCCTGACCCATATCGGGTAGACCCACGAGGGTTGGGTCTGTTACCGTCTCCACCCTGCTCATGGCATACCCGACCACCACCCCGTTCACCTCTGCAACAAGGAATGCCTCTCCCCAGTTCTCTAGCAGGTACTCGAAGAACCCCTGCCAGTAGTGCTCTGGCAGGCTCTCCAGGTTAACCCTCATCACGGCTGGTATATCGTCTAGCGTGGCTCTCCTTACCTTGAACTTCAGCTTACTGTCACTTAACAATCTGGCCCACCACTGCTACGTTATGGACGCCTACCCGGAACTTATATAATTATAGTCGCACAAGCCCTATACGCTGATCTCAACGTCAGCAACATACACCGACTTCTCGGGGCTGTAATCCAGTACTTTCCTAGACTCCAGGACTACAACCCTCTTGCAGCGGCCCAACGACTCCACAGCCTCCTCAACGGCCTCTAGCCTGCTTATCGTTAGGGTATAGTAGTGCACCGTTGCCCTCCCGGCGGCCATGCTACATGCAACATCACCGAAGGCTCGCGACATCGTTGGATTATTCATTATTATCCTCGTGAAGACGGGGTGGTGTATACCTGGGAGGAGCCTAGCATCTGCCCTGAGCACCGAAGCCACCCCCTTTAGTAGGCTCTTGTTTAGCCTGAGGTTGATCGCCGTGTATGCTGCTGCATAGTGGTTCAGGTCTACTGCTAGTATTCTTGCTCGTCGTAGCGAGGCTATGTGTACGGTGAAGCCTCCGGCCCCTGCGAACATATCCAGTACTGTTTCCCCGTGTGATGTCGTCTCTGCTACTCTCCTATGCTCGTAGGATAGCCTGGGGTTGAAGTATACCCTGGCTAGGTCTACCTTAAACCTTAACCCGTACTCCTTGTGGATCGTGACTGTATCATCTACGCCTGCAAGGTGTATAAGCCGGGGTAGCCTGTAGGTGCCGTGTGTACCCCATTTTAGGTAGACGCTCCTGGCTGGCTTTATTCTCTCTAGGATCTTCTCTGCCTCCCTCTTATAGTAGGCCAGGTCCTCTACCCCCCTGCGGGGGTTTAGTACGGCTATCCCTCCTACCAGCGTGTAGCTGGCCTCTATACCAGGGCCTTTGGGGGGCTTTGATGCTTCCTCGAACACGTCCTCACAAGTGCTATAGTCTATCCCCATCTCCCCTAGTATGTTACCAGCCTCTCCCGCATCCTTTACGGGTATGAGAAGGTGCTCTCCCTCGGCCCTGATCCTGAGGTCCCCAGCAAGTAGCCCGTGCCTGTATAATGCTCTTCTAGCCGCTTCTCCCTGCTCCCTCTTTACCCTAATGCACTCGGATGCTCTGCCCTTCAACCTTGGCCACCGGGTTATATTATCCACCTTCCCCCGTTTGCTCTCCCGGGTGTTGAGTGTGACTCTATTAACGCTACAGCGTAGCGGTGACTCGCCCAAGACTGTGCCTAGTGTTATAGGGATCGTGGCTAAGCCTGGTAGTAGCGTCGCAGAGGAGTCTGTGCATAGGGTGCTACGGCTACTGGACTCGCTTGGAGTCGAGGCCCTGGTAGAGGAGGAGACGGCTAAGCACTACGAGAGTCTTCAGGGGTATCCCCGGTTTAGGCTGGATAGGGACCCCCCGGATAGGATTATAGTTGTTGGGGGCGACGGCACGCTTCTACGCACCTTCATGCTCCTATCCAGGCCTGATAGTATTGTCATGGGTATAAGGGCTGGTAAGAGGGGCTTCCTACTGGATGTAGAGCAGTACGAGATCGAGGATAGGGTCAGGGACTTCGTGGCTGGCGAATACAGGGTTGAGGAGTACTCGAGGGCAGAGGTTTACCGCGGGGAGAAGAGGCTGGGCTGCGTGCTCAACGATGCGGTGCTGATAACTAAGATGTCGAAGATGGTAAAGCTATCTGTCTATATAGACGGGGAGAGGGCTATGGGTATAGATGGGGATGGCGTGATCGTGTCAA
>JALUDK010000338.1 GCA_027044005.1 Acidilobaceae archaeon
CAGCGTAGCAGGGTTTCCCAGCGGCATGCACCCCCTGAGGGTTAAGATCGCGGAGCTCGAGCACCTAGCCTCCCTTGGCGTTGAGGAGGTTGACATAGTACCCAACCTAGCCACGGGGGAGGACGTTGAGGCCCTAGTCAAGGCAGCTAGGGAGGCCGGGGTGAGGGTGGTCAAGGTGATAGTGGAGGCCCCACTCCAGGGCGATGACAGCCTAGAGAGGCTGGTAGAGGCCTCCCACAGGGCTGGGGCCGACTACGTGAAGACAAGCACCGGAGTCTACAGTAAGGGGGGTGACTATGAGACCGTCCGTAGGCTATACAGGATAGCCAGGCCCCGGGGGCTCAAAGTCAAGGCTGCCGGAGGTATAAGGGACGGGCTCCAGGCTATACTGGCTATAGCAGCTGGGGCCTCGAGGATAGGGACCAGCAGCGGGGCTAGGGTGCTCAGGAGCTATAGGGAGCTGGTGGGCCAGGCTTGAGGGTGGGGCTGGTAACGAGCAGGTCCGCCAGGAGGCTAGTGGAGGAGGTAGCTAGGGGGCTAGACGGGGAGGTAGAGATCATAGAGGTCCCAGTCCCAGTCATATCCTTCCTCTCCACCACCACACTGGCAAAGATCATAGAGGCTAGGAGCGAGCTTAGGGAGAAGCTTAGCAGGGTCGACGTGATAGTCATACCGGGCAGGGTCAAGGGCGACGCTGAACCCATAGAGAAAGTGGCAGGGAGGCCAGTATACAAGGGCCCCAAGGACCTGGGCCTCATACCCGCAGCTGTGAGGCACCTACTCTCTGGCGGTAGCCTGGATCGGGTCAGGCCTGCTGAGCAGGTTATGGGCAGCGTCACCCTCAAGCTGGAGCCCACCACCGCCTTCAGGATAGGGAGGGTAGAGGTACCATCCCGGGGCCCCCCGGTACTAGTGATTACTGAGATCCACCCCGGCGTGGAGGAGGATAGAGTAGCCTCGGAGGCCAGGAGGCACCTCTCCGATGGAGCCAAGATCATACTAGTCGGGGCCGGCGACGGGGTTAGCCCCGAGAGCCTCGCCAGGAGGATCGAGGCCGTAGCCGCGACCGGGGCCCCCGGGATCCTTGCCGAGGTGCCGTCTAGAAGACACGCCAAAGCCGCGCTTGATGCGGGGGCTCATGGGATATCCACTTCGCCCGACACGCTGGGCGAGGTCCTAGACCTGCTGCCTAGCGACGCGGCTGTGCTCCTGGGAGACAGGGATCTGGGCCGGCTCGAGTCGGGGCTGGACCTGCTACGCTCTCATGGGGTGGACAAGGTCGTCGTAGACCCCGTCCTGGGGCTCCCCCTTATAGACCTGGCCGAGTCTATAGGGAGGTATAGGGAGGCCCACAGGCTTGGGGCTCCGCTCCTCTTCACCGCAGCTAACGTCACTGAGGAGGTTGAGGCCGATCCTCACGGAATGCACGCTGTCCTGGCCGCCCTGGCCGTGGAGCTCGGGGCCAGCCTCTACCTGGTCGTCGAGGAGACCTACAAGTCCACCCATGGTACCGCGGAGGCGGTGGAGGCTCTCAGGCTGGCATCTGAGGCTTGGGCTAGGCGCTCCACGCCCCGTGGGCTCTATAGCAGGCTCTACGTTGCCAGGCAGCCGGTCAAGCCCCCGCAGCCCCCGAGGGTGGAGGCGGAGACTGTGTATTACGTGGAGCCGAGTATCGATAAGAGAGGCTTCATAGAGGTGCATGTAGACCATGATAGGGGGATCATAAGGGCCGTCTACAAGAGGCTCCCCAGCCTGGAGGTGGAGGCTGCGGTTGAGGGTGTACACCCTAATAGCATAGCCAGGGCTCTCATAAGAAGGGTGGGGCTGGATCCCGAGCATGCCGCATACCTGGGGGCCGAGCTGGCTAAGGCTCATATAGCCCTTAGGCTCGGCCTAACCTACACTCAGGACGAGCCAGTGGTAACCCCGGTATGGGAGAAGGTGCGAAGCGTTGAGGGTGGCGGCGAGCAGTCCTGCTAAGGCGATCCTCTTCGGGGAGCACTTCGTAGTCAAGGGGGCCGCAGGGGTGGCGGCTGCTATAAGTCTAAGGGCTAGGGTCGTCGTGGAGGAGGCCCAGGACGGGGGGATAGTTGTAACGAGCTCCATGGGAGAGGCCAGGATCAATGGGAAGCCCGTGCCAGGGTGGGCAGAACCCTTCAAGATGGTCCTTGAGTGGCTCCGTGGCAGGGGCTACACCGAGGCCCCGGCTAGGGTTGTGGTTGAGAGCGATATACCCCCGAGGGCAGGGCTGGGGAGCAGTGCTGCCGTCTCAGCTGCATTCGCCCTAGCCTACACGGCCCTCCACGGTGATCCCCTGAGCGTCGGGGAGCTGATAAAGGCCGCCACTGTGGGGGAAGCCGCTGCCCATGGTAGGCCTAGTGGCATAGACCCGACCGTGACCGTCCTAGGCGGTGTTGTCAGTTTTAGCAGGGAGGAGGAGCCCATGGTCCTCCGCCCCCCGAGGCTTGGGAGCGTCGCACTCGTTATAGCTGATAGCGGGGTTGAGAGGAGCACTAAGGAGGCCGTCGAGAAGGTGCTCGCACTTGCAGAGAAGTACTGGGACGTGATGTCCAAGCTGTACTATGCCGCCGACACCCTGTCTAGGAGGGCTGTGAAGCACCTGTCGAGGGGTGACTATGAGAGCGTGGGGGAGCTGATGAATATAAACCACGGTCTCCTATCGGCTATCGGAGTCTCAACCCCAAGACTGGAGGACCTAGTCTACACCGCTAGGGCGGCCGGGGCTCTTGGGGCTAAGATAACCGGGGCCGGGATGGGCGGCTCCATAGTCAGCCTCGCCAGGGCGGGGGATTCCAGTAGGGTCCTGGAGGCGCTGGCGGGGAAGGCTGCGTGGGCTAGGTCCGTAGAGATGGGCGTGGAGGGTACGAGGCTAGAGGAGTAGCGTTATGCTGGAGCTGAAGCTGTCCAGGATCTCCACGCTTGGCATAGCCCTCTCCGTGGCCCTAGTGATCCCGGGTCTACTAGCCGCTCCCCGCCTTGCCACGCTCCACATGGGGCTAGTTGGCCTGGGCGCCGGGCTCCTCTTCCCCACAGCGATGTACGTAACGTTCACTGGGAGCCTCAAGTCTGGGCTACCTAGGAGGGGCGTCGAGGCAGCCGTTCCTCTCGCCTCCGTCCTCCTGGCAGCGGCGTCGCTCCCGTTATACCTGGCTGGCCACCCCGGCTGGAGGGCCTCAGCTGTGGGTGGCCTCTTGTTCTTGGCATTGCACTCATGGCTCCAGGCCCGGGGGTGGCGGAGGAGGGAGCCTTGGCTTGTGCTCCTCTATCCTCCCCTGGCCGGGGCGGCTGGCCTCGCGTGCGGGTGCGGCGTGGTCGAGTCGATGCTGAGGGTTGGCCTTTTCTATGCCGCCCCGATGGTTGTTGTGGTCTCGTTGTTGACCGTGTCTAGGAATTATGGTGTGGACCCGTCTAGGCCCTGGGTTTACTCTCCCCTAGCCCTTAACGCTGTTAGCCTTGTACTGGCTGTTGCCGGGTATAGCTGGTACCCTATCGTCTCTGGGCTGGGGCTGCTCCTCTACTTTGCCGTGCTTCGTATCTGGAGGGCTCCCAGCCTGGTTGCCCGGGGCCTGCGCGTCGGGGGTCCTGGTGGTGGGGCGCTGGTGTATATGGGGGCTTCTCACCTCTCATCGCTGGCCTCTCAGCTTCTCTGGCTGGCCTCCCTGGATGTGCTCTCGATGGTCCATGTTGTGTATATCGGCTTTGTCGGGGTTCACATTTTCCTTCATGCTCCCTTGATGCTGCCTCAGGTTGTTAGGGTTAGGCTGGCTAAGGTGTATGTCCCGCCTCTCCCACCTATGCTCCTGGCTATGGCTGCCCTTGCGAGGCCCTGGCTCCCCGATGTGTCCTATGCCCTCATGGTTGCCTCGTTGGCCCTACTTCTAGTCCAGTTTAGGCCCTTAGGGCTCGTGGGTAGGGGTTAGGGCCTCCTAGCTACTACTACCTCCCTGGTTAGGCTGGAATGAACGTACATGTGCATCCTCGCCAGGACCTGGAGCCCTGCATCCTCCCCTAGGCTTGCTGGCTCCTCGCTGTGCGGGCCGGCGTATACTATGTATCCCCCGGGGGCTAGGGCCTCGAGGGCAGCGCTTAGGAAACCCTCCATGAGCCTCCTATACCCCATCCTAGCGGTCGTGGTGGACCTACCGTAGGGGGGATCCGTGGCTATAGAGTCTACTACACCACTGCCTATAGGGAGCTTTGCAGCGTTGTGTGCTATAACAAGGCACCTGCCGCAGGTGAATGTGTCCAGGTTAACCCTAGAGCCCCTGTACATGGCCCTGTCTAGGTCCCCGCAGATTATCCTCCCGGCGCCTACCATCATGGCCTCTATGGCGAAGCCCCCGGTGCCGCAGAAGGGGTCTAGGAACGTGGAACCCTCCCGGGGCCTGGATAGGTTCACCAGGACCCTTGAGAGGTCTGGGCTTAGGGGCCCGGGCTTGAAGAATGGCCTCCTTCGGGGCCTCCTAAGGTGGAACCCCTTCCCCCTGGAGGCTAGTATGATTCCGGCTATCGCTACTCCCTCGGTTATGAACACTCTGAGGACCTTGCCTCCCTTCCCCAGGCTGGCCCTGCCCCTGAGCTTTGATACGAGGATCCTCCTAACCACGTCCTCCCTTGCCTGGGGGGAGTAGCCTTTGAACCTCCAGGGGTCTACCCATACCCTCTCCCCCTCTAGGCTTCTCGCCGCTTCCTCTGCTAGTGCCTCTATCCCCTCGATTGTGGACTCTGCTATCCCTAGGAGGAGTCCTATCTCTCTGACCCATGCTGCCCTCTCCGCGGCTCTCTTGGGGTTTAGGCTCTCTGCGTCGAATAGTGCTAGTCCCTCGAGGTGGTACGTGATCCTGTAGCTTGGTGTGACCACGTCTAGTATCGCTTTTAACTCCTCTAGGGGAAGGCGTGGGTGTTCTCCTGATAGTATGGCGTAGTACCTCGGCTTCAGGCCTAGCTTCCCTCCCTCCTCTTGACGCTCTCCACATATCCCTGGGCGTCTAGTAGGTCCTCTAGCTGGGAGGGGTTGCTTGGCTTGAGCTTGGCTATCCAGCCCTCACCGTAGGGGTCCATGTTTACCAGCTCTGGCTCGTCTAGGAGCCTCTCGTTCGACTCTACTACCTCCCCGTCGACTGGGGCGTAGACTTCTCCGGTTGCCTTTATCGACTCTAGGACTGCCAGTACCTCGCCCCTCGAGTACGCCTTTCCCACTTCTGGGAGCTCTACTCCTACAACGTCCTTCAGCTTCTTCTGTGCATAGTCTGTTATGCCGATCACGATAGTGTCTCCCTCGATCCTTACCCACTCGTCGGATTCGGTGTACTTGAGGTCCTCGGGCACCTTGAACCTTATACCCCCAACCTCTACCTCCATAACCTCCACCCAGCGTGATACCTGCATGTGGCTAGGGATTTATAGCTGGCCACCTGGGCCCAGGCCCGTGCAGGGGGTGCTGAGGGCCTGGATCCGCTACTACCTGGCTCCGTGCTGGCCGGCATAGCTCTGGGGTATGTCAGCGGGGGCGTGTTGTCCAGGATCGTGGAACGGTTGCTTGCCCCCAACGTTGCTATCCTCGTAGCGGTTATGGGTGTGGGCGCTGGCTCTAGGATCAGGGGAGGCGATGCTGGTGATATAATCTATGGTAGCATTGCAGTTGCCCTCATTCCCTCTGCTGCCAGCCTGCTGGTTGCACTAGCCCTGGTTGGGCCTGGGAGGCCTAGGGGTGGAGGTGGCCAGGCTGGGGCTGGCGGGCCATGGCTTGCATTGTCTAGCCTATTAGCTGGCCTGGCCCTGGGGTATTATACTGGCTTGGAGCCCCCGGGCATCGTCGTTGATGTGCTACTGTATATCCTATTGATGCTGTCTGGCTATACTATCGGCGGCATGGAGGGCCTTGCCGGGGCTCTGCGGGGCGGCGGTTCACTGGGCCTCCTCTTGGCTGTCTCGTGTATTGTTGGAGGGATCGTGGGTGGCGCTATTGCCGGGGTCCTACTGGGGTGGGGCCCCATTGTGGGAGCTTTGATGGGATCCGCCTCCGGGTGGTACTCCCTCGTCGGCCCCCTCCTATACCTTGTGGACCCGCTTTATGGAGCGGCCGCATTCCTCGGCAACCTGTTCAGGGAGATGCTGCACATAATGATTTACCCGCTACTAGCTAGGAGGATCCCCCTGGCCGCTATAGCTGTCGGTGGGGCTACCACCATGGATACTGGGCTTCCCGTTGTAGCCGCTTATGGTGGTGTGGAGGAGAGGGTTGCTGCGTTCGTCCAGGGGGCCCTGCTTACCCTGGTACTTAGCCTGGGGCTCCCCCTGGCCGTGTCGCTGGCTTGATCCCCAGCACCTGGAGGGCCTTGGCTAGCTCGGCTGGGTTGTAGTCTAGCCTTATCGTCTTGTGGTACCTCTCGGCCTCGTGTATCGGTATCCCGGTCCTGGCCGAGGTTTTAGCCGGGTCGACGGGGCTGGGCTGGGGCCTGTATTTGCCTAGTCTACCTGGGCATCTTGCCTCTGGATGCACCATTGTTGCGGCGAAGACTGGGTTCACGTCTAGGACCTTCTTGGCTAGTAGTCCGAGGTCCTCTACTACTTTGTACGCTACCCGGGCCTTGAGGGCCTCGTCGCCTAGGAGGAGGGCGCAGGGGGCTCGTGCTAGTAGCTTCCTGGCGCTGGTGTGGGGTGCGTGTTCCACCCTTAACTTGGCCCCTAGCCGGTTTAGGATGATCTTTAGGTATAGTATGCTAGTCCTTGACTCGCCGCTGACCGCTATTATGCCACAGTCCTCTAGGCTGCTTATGGTCTTGGAGGCTATGATCACGCTCATTGCCTCGCCCCTGGTATACACCATGGGACCTGGGCATATCCTAGCCTTCCCGGCTAGTGCTATGGGGGCTAGCCCTGGGGTGCCTGGCCTGGCTTGTATCTCTCTGGCCGCTAGGGGTGGTGGCATTGTTATGGGCTTTATCCCGATCCTCTTTAGCCCCCTCCACATGGGCCGGGCATAGCTGTGGGGTGGGGCTATGTAGTGTGCATCCATGGATGTCTTGGCACCTCCTCTCTGGGCTGGTAGTAGTTGTAGAAGGTGTCCCTCTCCATGGCCTTCCAGCCTGCTACTGTTAGGTGGTATGCTAGCCTGGATGGCTTCATTCCCTTCCTCTTCTCCAGCCTTGACGCCCTGCTTATCACCGACTCGTTGTAGAACGTTCCTCCTATGTCGTTTGCCCCATGGCTGAGGGCGGCCTGGGCCAGCTTCTCGCCCATGCTGATCCAGTACGCCATGACGTTGTCTATCCTGCCTAGGAGGGCTAGCCTAGCGACTGCTATTATCCTGAGGTCGTAGAGGCCTCCCCGGTCCCCCCTCTTCTTGTAGTCCGGGTGCCTCGAGAGGGGGGTCTTGCCGGGGTTGAAGCGGAGGGGTATGAAGCTTATGAAGCCCCGGGTATCCTCCTGTAGCTTCCTCACCCGGATTATGTGCTCCGCCACGTGTACGGGGTCCTCTATGTGGGCGTATAGCATGGTTATGTTGCTCCTGAGCCCCATTTTATGGGCTATCCTGTGGATTTCTAGGAACTCGTCGCTGCTTATCTTGAGGGGCGCGATCCTCTTCCTGACCTTCTCGCTCAGTATCTCAGCCCCGCCCCCGGGCATGGCGTCTAGCCCCGCTTTGATCAGCCTATCTAGCACCTCCCTCACACTGTTCCCGGTTGCCTTTGCTATGAATCCTATCTCCTCTGCTGTGAATGCCTTGAGTACCGCTCCTGGGGCTGCTTCCTTGATCCTCCTTACCGCCTCCTCGTAGTACTCTAGGGGGAGCTCAGGGTCGTTCCCCCCGACCATGTGGATCTCTCTTACCCCAAGCCTGGTGT
>JALUDK010000339.1 GCA_027044005.1 Acidilobaceae archaeon
ATTATGGAGATAAATTAGGTATAGCTCGTCCTGCTAATGATAATAAGGAGCATAAGACTAGATATCATAGTATTGTTGAGGAGGTGTATGATGCTGCTGTTGAGTGGATTAGAGAGCTTCTTGGTATAGAGGATGAGTGGGTGCTCTAGGGGTCTGGGGTGTTATTTACTTCTGGGGTTCTCTTGCTCTTCTTCTTTTGGGTGTTTGGTGTTGTCTGTGCATGTGCTTGTGGGTGGTGTGGGCTTTGTTGGTGCCAACCTTGCTGTCGAGCTCGTTGAGAGGGGGTATAGTGTTGTTGTCGCCTCGCGGAGAGGGTCGGTGGAGAGGAGGCCAGGGCTGGCCCGGTTCCTGGAGGGGCTTGGTGTTAGGATTGTAGTGGCCAGGAGCCTCTGGGGCTTGGATATGGGGGGTTTGGGCGATGTGTACTACTACCTCCCGGGCGCGCTTACCGGGGGGTACAGGGCGATGCTCGAGGCCCATGTCAAGCTCCTCGAGAAGACTATTAGTGACGTGGCTGAGACCGGGGCGGGGCTTGTGTATGTGAGTAGCATCGCTGCGCTGGGCGTGGGTAGGGAGTGGAGGAGGGGGTGCACGGTCTACGAGGAGGAGAGGCACCTGGCCGGGGATAGGGTCTACCCCAGTATACACATGGAGACGAAGGCTATGGGAGAGAGGCTGCTGGTCGAGAAGGGAGGAGCGCTGGGGTGGTGGAGTATAGTTAGGCCTGGGGTGGTCTTCGGCCCCTGGGGAGGCCACCTGGAGTGGAGGCTCCTCTACATGGCCTCCAGGCTCCGTGTCGGGCCCAGGCTGGGTAGGGGGGTGCCCCACATCTACTCCCAGGACCTCGCCAGGATCCTGGCTGACGCGGGTGAGGGCAGGCACCGGGGAGCCTGGGTCAACGCCGTGGATCCGCTGCACCCGGATCTGGCAGACTTGTTCCGGGCCCTATGCAGGGGGCTCGGCCACTCCAGGTGCGCTACTATCCCGGTGTGGCCCCTCGTCTCGCTGGCTGGGAGGGCCTCGGGTAGGGGGAGCCCGTTGAGGCTCATCTACTCTATACTAGCCCATGGGTGTAGGTATGACTCTCGCCGCCTGGAGGGGTTCCAGTGGACCCCGCTGGAGGAGCAGGCTAGGGGCTTCATAGAGTGGGCTAGGAGGTGGCTGTAGGCCCCGTGAGGCCGCTTAGGTATACTGCGTGGTCTGCTATCCTCTCCAGGTGCCTTAGGATTAGGAGGTCTACGACCTCGCCACGGGTCAGGGTCTCCTCCCTCCCTATCCTTGCGAGCATCCTGGTGTAGGCCGTGTCTACCTGGTTGTCCTTCTCCGCCACCCTCCTCCTCGCCTCCCCGTCCCCGTGCCTGTAGGCCCTGTAGGCGTCCTCCACCATCTCCCTCACTATGGTGGTGACCTGGGCCACGCTGGGGGTGTGCTTGAGCCCGCCGCTGGAGGTGTAGGCTATAACCCTGTTTATCTCCCTACAGTACCTTGCTATCCTGTATAGGTCGTAGGAGGCCCTTATCAGCGACTTCGCCTCCAGGAGCTCTGGGCCCAGGGGCTGGTACTTTGCTATGAAGAATGTGGCCTGCTCCTCCACCACTCCCATAAGTGTCTCAACGATGTATAGCTTGTCCTCCAGGCCGTCGACCTCCCTCCACTCCCCTATGCCCCTGACCGTGTCTTCGAGGAGCCTAGCAACTATACCGTACATGCGGTCGAGGCTGGAGTATATGCGGTCCAGGTCCCTCCTAGCCAGGTCGAGGCCCACTACACCTCACCTCCCAGGAACTTCCTCGTGAGCTCGTGGCGGGGGTGGAGCACTACCTCCCTCGTGGGGCCGTACTCCACAACCCTGCCCTGGTATATGAATAGTATGTGGTCCGAGATCCTAGCCGCCTGCTGGGGGGTGTGGGTCACTATTATCACCGTCGCCATAGTAGTCTTCGCATACTCCATAATGGACCTCTCGATCTTCACGGTCGAAACCGGGTCTATATTAGCGGTGGGCTCGTCTAGGAGGAGGACCCGGGGCTTCAGGGCGAGGGCCCTGGCCAGGCTGAGCCTCTGCTTCTGCCCCCCGCTAAGCTGGTGCGGGTAGTCCCTCAGCCTATCCTTGACCTCGTCCCATAGGTGGGCCATCTTCAGGGCCCACTCGACTAGCCTATCCAGCTCCTCCCCCCGGGCTAGCCCGTGGATCCTGGGCCCGATGGCCACGTTGTCGTATATAGTCATGTGGGGGAAGGGGTTGGGCTCCTGGAACACCATCCCGGTCCTCCTCCTGACCTCGTAGGGGTCTGCCCTCAAGGCGTCTAGGCTGCCTAGGAGGACCTTGCCCTCCACCCTGGCCCCGGGTATGAGGTCTATAAGCCTGTTGATCACCCTGATCAGGGTGCTCTTCCCGCTGCCCGAGGGCCCCATGACTGCGGTTACCGCCCCGGGAGGGGCCTTCATGGACACATCCTTGAGTATATGCGAGCCCCCGATCCACACGTTCAGATCCGAGACCTTGACCTCGACAGGCTCCACTAGAGCTTCACCTCCCTGAATAAGAGCCTGAGGAGGGCGAATATTGCTAGGATGATGAGGGTGAGCAGTAGAGCTGCCCCCCAGGCCAGGTCCTGCCAATTACTATAGGGGGTCTGGGCGAACTGGAAGATTAGTAGGGGGAGCGCATCACCAGGCTCCAGGAGGCTCTGGGGCCCGGTGGGGTAGCTACCCCGAGCGCTCCCTATGGTGAATAGTAGGGGGGCGGTCTCGGATAGGACCTTGGCCACTCCTATCAGGATCCCGGCGGCGACGCCCCGGGAGGCTATCCCCATGACAACCTGGAACACAACCTGGGCGCGGGTCATGCCTATGCTATACCCCGCCTCCCTGTAGGTCCTTGGAACCCCCTCCAGGGCCCTCTCGACGTAGGAGACAGTGTAGGGGAGCATTACTATAGCCAGGGCTATACTACCCGCAGCCAGGCTATACCTCCCCATGGGGACCACGACCACTAGGAAGACTAGCATGCCGATGAGGACGGTGGGCACCTCTAGGAGGCTCGAAGTGAACACCCTGGCAATCCTAGCCAACCTGCTCTCACGGTACTCCACTATGTATATGGCGGTGAGTAGTGCCAGGGGCACCCCTATCAGGCTAGTAACAAGCCCCAGCCACAGTGTGCCTAGGAGGGCAGGGCCCACCCCACCCAGCTCACCCGAGCCGGGGTAAGCTGGGGGGTCGGTGAAGAAGGAGACCCCGCCCCTGACTATCACCGATCCGCCCCTAACCACCACGGTGGCTAGTATGTGGAACAGGGGGGCCACTGCAAGTAGCGCTAGGGCTACTGTGACTACTGTGAATAGCCTGTCCTTGACCCTCCTCCAGTCAGGCAACATACCTCACCCTCCTGAGGTACATTATTCCGAGTATATTGGAGGCTATGCCGATGAGGAGGAGTATGAGGCCCCCGGAGACGAGAACGTTAAGCATGAGGGGGTAGAGCTGGGCGTTGGCGAACTGGTTAGCTATTAGCGACGATACCGTGTAGGATGGTGCCAGTAGGCAGGAGGGCATGTTGAAGGTGTTTCCAACAACCAGGGCTACTGCAACCGTCTCGCCCGCGGCCCTGCCGAAGCCTATCAGGGCCCCAGCCAGTATGGCTGGCTTGGCCATCCCCATCATGATCCTCACGTACTCGTACCTAGTGGTGCCAAGGGATAGGGCCGCCTCCCTGTAGGTCCTAGGGATCTGCCTGTAGGACTCCCTCACCACGGCGTATATGAAGGGAGTGATCATGATCGCCAGTAGCACCCCCGCGGTGAGTATGGTATTCCCCGTCGTTGGCTGGCAGGAGAAGAGGGGTATGAAGGAGAGGCTCCTGTGGAGCCACTTGTAGAGGGTGTCACCCAGGAGGGGGGCCAGCACGGCGGCGCCCCAGAGGCCGTAGACTATGGTGGGGAGCCCAGTCATCACGTCTATCATCGAGACGAACGCCTCCCTCCACCGGTACAAGCCCCGGGGCAGGATCTCCTCGGTGAACACCACGCTCGCCAACGCCAGGGGCATGGCTAGTAGCACTGCTATAACAGCGGAGACCAGGGTCCCAGCCAGGGGGATCAGGAGGCCATACTCCCCCGGAGCCCCCTCCACCGGCTTCCACGTAGGCGATGCCAACAGACCAAGGCCATACTCCCTGATGGCAGGCAGGGAGTAGTAGAGGAGCACTATGAAGAGTAGCACCAGTATAGCGGAAGAGACTATAGCTGGGGGTGCAACAAGCAGCTTGAACCTAGCCTCGCTCACCCGCCAGCCACCCCTATCATATCGACAGCCTTCAGGTTGAGGCTCCTCAGCTCCTCCGGGATCGGTACATAGCCCTCCACAACCCTCTTCTGGCCCTCCGTGTTAATCCACCCTATGAAGGCCCTAACCGCCTCAGCCTCCGGCCCAGGGTACTCCTTGTAGAACAGTAGGAAGGACCAGGTTGTGAGAGGGTAGCTACCCCTCCCCGGGGCGTATATTATCGCGTCGAAGCCACTGCTCCAGTCTCCGTCGGGGCTACTGGGCAGGCTACCGAGGGCGTTCCTAGCCGCCTCCTGGGCAGCCTCGGGGCTAGGAGCCACGTACTCGCCCTCCCTGTTCTCTAGGAGGGCTATGCTCAGCCCCTCCTTAACAGCATAGGCGTACTCCACGTAGCCTATACTGTACGGGTTCCTCTTGACCAGCTCAGTCACGCCCTGATTACCCTTACCCCCTATCCCCCTGCCCGTATAGTCGACCGGCCAGTCGGGGGACTTCCCCACCAGCTCCTGGGGCCAGAGGCTGGGGGCGGCCTTATGGAGGTATAGGGTGAAGACCTGGGTGGTCCCGCTCGAATCGCTTCTATGAACCACTATTATCCTCTCATGCGGTAGGCTGACGCCGGGGTTGAGCCTGGATATGGCATCATCGTCCCAATACTCTACCTCTCCCCGGTAGATCAGGGCGAGGACCTCCGCGTTGAGCCTAAGCCCCTCGACCCCGGGAACATTATAGACAACCGCCACCATGCCAATAACCACGGGGAGCTGCACAACACTCCCCCTAAGCCTCTCCCAAGCCTCGCCAGTGAGCGGCGGGTCGCTGCCGGCAAAATCCACGACCCTCTTGATGAAGGCGCTCTGCCCAGCCCCGCTCCCCGTCGGGTTGTAGTTGACCACGAGCCACGGGTAGGTGGACCTAACCTCCTCACTCCAAGCTTGCACCTGAGGGTAGAGGAAAGAGGATCCCTCTCCATGAAGCACGATAGTGTCTAGAGCTTCGGGCCTCCACCTCTGCCCGGCATACGATAGCAGCGCCATGGATACGGCGACCAGTAGTAGCAGCGCCGCGAGCCGCCTCAGCACCAAGCCCTCCTCCTCCACGGTTCCACACAATCCACCCTATCCTTTATACCCTGCCTCAATACTATATAAGACGGGATATAACACTATACTACTATATATAATTCTACATACATCAATATACCATATATAGGACCAGCATAATATCCCAGAGCCCCCACACCCCATGGGTGCAACCTGTGCGGGGATGCATGCTAGCCCTGGCAGCAATGATCCTTGCATGGATCGTCATAGGAGCCTCGTGGATGCTCAACCCATGGTTCGACTTCTGGGACGACGCCTTCAGCGACCTCGGAGTCCCAGGACAGGCTAGTTACCCGTGGGTCTACAATTATGGGCTCATAGCTACAGGTATGTTACTGATAGGCTACTCCATATACCTCTACAGGTGGGCCAGGTACAAGCCCGAGGCCCTAGCCTCCGGCCTGATGGCGATGGCGGGGATATTCCTTGCCCTCATTGGGGTCTACCCTGGTGGTACGAGGCCCCACGTATTCGTGTCGACATGGTTCTTCATACAGATCGACATGGCGCTCATACCACTCATGTACTCCCTCTGGAGGAACCGGGGCTTCAAGCCAGCCGCCTGGGGCCTGGCCCTAGCCCTCCTGGCATTCCCAGTATTCCTGGCCGTGGAGGCACTTGTCGGTTGGCCTAGCGTCGCGGCTGGCGAGGCCTATGGCATACTAGTCATAGACGTGACCGTCGTAATTGCGCTGGTGTACCAGTGCCGGGAGTAGGCTACCGTTATTACCCCGACACCCATCCCCATAGTTGCTGGTGGCTGGGGATGGCCGAGAAGTATAAGAAGTGGAGTTGCTTCCTATGTGGGGACACCGTGATAGAGGGTCAGAGGTTTGCCTGGATACCGGAGAAGGGATACGCTCACATAGAGTGCCTCCACGAGGAGCTGGCTAGGAGGTTCGAGGGCAGGATCCCAGCCCGAGTCGAGGCGCTCCTTGACTTCGACGAGGCCATGGCGTATGCCATAGTCAGGACAAAGCAGGCTGAGAAGCTCCTGGAGGGCGAGTTGAGGGATAAGGTGGAGGAGGCGAGGCACAAGCTCGAGGGCCTCTCGGCGCTGGCAGGTAGGCTCTTGAAGGATGTGCTGAAGGAGCATGGGGTAGAGCTGTAGCCCCCCATGTTTTAGGCAAGGCTTATATTTTTAGGCTAGCCTAATAGGCACGTGGGTAGGTATTTATATGAAGCCAAGGATACTGAGGCTAATAGCGCTGGGGCCAGCTGTCATAGTCAGCGTCGCGTACACAGACCCCGGCAACTTCGGCTCCAACATAGCGGCTGGATCAAACCACGGCCTAAAGCTACTATGGGTAGTCTGGATCTCCGGCCTCATGGCCATACTATTCCAATACATCTCAGGCAAGGTGGGCCTAACTGGGACGACAGTCCCAGAATACGTCTTCTCGAGGCTAGAGAGGCTACCACTCCCCAGGCTCTGGAGAACCCTCTACTTCCTAGCATTATTCATAATGGTGCTGGCCACCGACATGGCGGAGTTCCTGGGCATAGCCTTGGGCTTCCATCTCCTACTAGGTGTACCCCTACAGGTCGCCGTGTGGATCTCCATAATAGACGTAATCCTGCTAATGGCATACGCTAACACGATGTCAAGGCTGGAGAGGCTGATAGCGGCCCTGGTGTCAGTAATAGGCCTCAGCTACATCTACGAGCTCTATATAGTCGGGATCGACCCCGCGGAGGTACTTGAGTACTCATTCAAGGTTAGCCTATCCACTAGGGAGGAGGCGCTGATAGCAAGCAGCATAATAGGGGCAACAGTCATGCCCCACGCAGTACTACTCCACTCATATCTATCCAGGGACAAATGGGGCCGCCCCAGCCTGGAGAGGCTAGGAGAGGTCCTGCGCAGACATGCAATCGAGACCATAGTATTCCTATCAATAGCCTCCCTCATCAACGCCTCGCTCCAGATAATGAGCTACTACGCATTCTACAAGAACGGCTACACAGGGCTAGACTCGATGGAGCTGGCCTACCAGACCCTCACCCCCCTCTACGGCAGCCTAGCCGCGGTGGTCTTCGGGATAGCGATACTGGCCTCAGGCATATCATCCTCGATGGTCAGCGTGATGGCGGGAGTGAGCCTCATAGAGAGCTATGCAGGGAGGAGGTTCGAGGAGTGGAAGGTCAGGCTGGCTGCTAGGCTGATAAACATGATACCCCTGTCAGTGGCAATCCACCTAGGCTGGAGCACCCTAGACATACTAGTCTACAGCCAGGCCGTGCTATCCGCCACGCTACCCCTAGTACTAATACCCCTCACAATCATGGCTAGGGACAGGAGGATAATGGGGAGCCTCGCAAACAAGCCCATAATAACGGTCCTAGCAGTACTATCCACACTACTCATAATAGGGATAAACGTATCCCTCCCACTACTAGACTAGCCCCGGGCAGCCAGGGCCCAGAACACGGGGTGCACAGTAGATGGAG
>JALUDK010000340.1 GCA_027044005.1 Acidilobaceae archaeon
GGTAATCGAGGACACACAGACCGACCCCACAGTGGCACAGCAGAAGTTCGACACGCTAGCAGCCCAGGGCATAAAGTTCATGCTAGGCCCCATGACCAGCGCAGAGGTCTCAGCCCTAAAGGAGAGGGCTGACACCCAGCAGATACTACTCATAAGCCCCTCAAGCACAGCCCCACAGCTAGCCATACCCGACGACTTCGTATTCAGGTTCTGCCCCACAGACCTAATCCAGGGCCCAGCAATAGCTAAGATAATGCAGGCTGACGGCGTCGAGGTCGTAGTGGCTCTAGTAAGGGCAGACGACTGGGGCAGGGGCCTAATAGAGTCAAGCAAAGAGGCATTCCTAAAGATGGTGCCAGACGGTAAGGTAGAGGTTATAGAGTACGACCCCAAGAACCCCAACTTCGCCCAGCAGGTAGCACAGCTAAACGACCTAGTAACCAAGTACATGGGAGAGGGTAAGAAGGTAGGCGTACTACTGATCTCATTCAACGAGGCAGTACAGGTATTCCAGCAGGCAGACCAGTACGACACCCTCAAGCAGGTAAGGTGGTACGGTAGCGACGGCACTGCACTACTATCAGAGATAGTAAACGACCCCGTAGCCGGGAAGTTCGCAGCCCAGGTCAAGTTCATCAACCCAATATTCGCAGCAGCCAAGAGCAACAAGTACGAGGACGTCAACAAGAGGCTAACAGAGGAGCTAGGCAGGGTACCAGACACCTACGCCTTCGCGCTATACGACTCAGCATGGGTAGTGACCCTAGCCCTAATGGCGGTAGGAGACTATGACTCAGTAAAGGTCAAGGAGATACTACCAACAACAGCCAGGATATTCTACGGGACCACCGGCGAAATAGTCCTAAACGAGGCGGGAGACAGGGCCTTCGCAGACTACGCCCTATGGGAGGTCGTAGAGACCAGCCCAGGCCAGTACGAGTGGGTCAACGTAGGAATGTACAAGTACGCGAGCAACTCAATAGAGTGGTACACAGGATAACCCTAACCCAGGCCCCTCCACGGGGCCTCACCCCACACTTTCTTACCATAAAGGAGTCAATCGTGCCTATTGGGTTTCAACGGGTATAACTTTCTTTAAAAGGGGGTACCCACGGCTTATCAACCCAGGAATAATGGGGGGTAAAAGTGGGATGCAGAGCAACCACATCATAGAGACAAGGGGCATAGTAAAGACCTTCGGCGGCCTACGAGCACTAGACGGGGTAGACATAAAGGTCCAGAGGGGCAGCCTCACACTCCTCATAGGCCCCAACGGTAGTGGTAAGACAACGCTCATCAACGTTATAGGCGGGGTCTACAAGCCAGACGCGGGCCAGGTGATCTACGAGGGCGAGGACATAACAGGCCTACCCCCACACGAAATATACCACAGGGGCATCGTGAGGACCTTCCAGATACCCAGACTCTTCAGGAACCTGATAGTCACGGAGAACCTGGCAACAGCCAAGAGGGGCAACCCCGGGGAGAACGTGTACCTAGCCCCCCTAAAGAGTAGGTGGATAGACTTCGAGACAAAGACCATCAGAGAGTCAATGATAACAGAGCTAAAACTCAAGATACTCCACATGTGGAACAGGAAGTCAAGCGAGCTCAGCGGCGGCCAGATGAAGCTAGTGGAGATAGGCAGGAGCCTAATGGCGGGGGCCAGGCTAGTCCTCATGGACGAGCCCGCCGCTGGCGTGAACCCAACCCTGGCCCACCAGATCTTCGCGATGCTCAAGGAGATGACCCGGGGCCTAGGTATAACATTCCTCATAGTCGAACACAGGCTGGAGATCGCGGCGGAGTACGCTGACTACGTGATAGCAATGGCCAGGGGTAAGGTGATAAGCGAGGGTAAGCCAAACGAGGTGATGACAGACCCGGTAGTGGTGAAGAGCTACCTGGAGGGGTAGCGACATGGCGCCCATACTAGAGGTGAAGGGGGTAGACGCAGGGTACGGCAAGCTCCAGATACTATTCAACGTATCCATGGAGGTAGAGTCCAAGGACATATTCGTAATAGTAGGCCCCAACGGTAGCGGCAAGAGCACCCTGCTCAAGACGATCTTCGGCCTAACAAGGATATACAAGGGGAGCATAAGGTTCAATGGGGAGGAGATAACAGGGAAGCCACCACACGACATAGCAAAGACCGGTATAGCGTACCTCCCCCAGACAGACAACGTCTTCGCCCAGCTAACCGTAGCTGAGAACCTCAAGATGGCGGCATACACTCTACCATCAGACCTTGCGGAGGAGAGGATAAGCGAGGTCCTAGAGAGATTCCCACTCCTAAAGGCCAGGCTAAAGGACAAGGCGATGACCCTCAGCGGGGGCCAGAGGCAGATACTAGCCATGGCGATGTCACTCATAAGGAAGCCGAAGCTAATGCTATTCGACGAGCCAACCGCAGCCCTAGCCCCAAAACTAGCAGCAGAGATACTAGACGAGATAATCAAGCTCAGGGACGAGCTCGGAATAACTATCATACTAGTCGAGCAGAACGCGAAGAAGGCCCTACAGATGGGCGACAAGGCCCTGCTCCTAGTAGGAGGCAGGGTCATGTACAGGGGCGGCGCGAAGGAGCTGCTCGAGCACCCAGAACTGGGTGCCTTATACCTGGGCTTGAAGAAGTAGGGGGTGACCGGGGATGGTGTTGAACGTACAGTTATTCCTGGATACGATGGCCTACGCCAGCGTGCTAGGCCTCCTGAGTATGAGTCTAACCCTAACCTACATAGTTAGCAGGGTACCAAACTTCGCCCACGCAACATTCGCAGCCATAGGCTCATACATGGTACTCATAGTAGTATGGCTCCTGGGTATCTATAAGACCGGGCCCTCATGGGGCGTCTACTACGCATCCCTACCCCTATCCTTCATAGTAGTAGGAGCCGTGGCCCTACTACAATACCTTATAGTCCTTAGGCCCCTAGCCAAGAAGGGTATAAGCATAGATGGGCTAATGATCGCCACCCTAGGCATAGACATAATACTAGTCGGACTCCTAAACATATCAGCAGACTTCCTAGAGGACATATTCCAGCAGTCACCAGACAAGGACCTCAGGAAGCTGGTTACATACCCCAGGTCAGGATACCTATCCAGCTACGAGCCCACAATAATGGGGGTAACAGCCTCCTCAATACTAGGCCCCCTACTACTAGTAGTCTCAACAGTAGGCTTCTACCTATTCCTGACAAAGACAAAGTTCGGCACCGCCATGAGGGCAGCGATAGAGAACCCACAGCTAGCCGAAACCCTAGGAATAAACGTCAACCTAGTCTACTCAGTCTCATGGTTCATAGCAGGGGGACTAGCAGGCATGGCAGGCGTAATAATGGTAATGACGACAAAGCTGAACCCCACCATGGGATGGCTCCTGATCGTGAGCGTCTTCGCCGGGAGCATAGTAGGAGGCCTAGGCAGCCTATTCTGGGGCGCAGTTGGAGGCCTCCTCGTAGGCTTCCTAGAGCAATTCGGAGTCTACTACACACAGATAATACTAGGAGCACTAACCGGGGAAACGGTTAGCCTGGGCAACTACAGGCAGGTCTTCTCACTAGGTGCAATAGTTGTCATGCTCCTAGTCGCCCCTCAGGGGCTCGCCTCCCTGAACTGGGGTAAGATACTATCCAGGCTCGGCCTCAGGAGGTGATGAATGGTGCCCATAGAGCTGGATATAGGAACCCTGGCCCAAAGCCTCGCATACTTCATAGCCGCATACACAATAGTAACCCTAAGCCTCAACCTCGAGGCAGGCTTCACGGGGATCCCCAACTTTGGTAAACACCTCTTCGTCGCAGCCGGGGCGTTCGTAGTAGCCAGTCTAGGTAACAGGCTCAGCGCCTACATAGTATCAGTCCTCTACAAGGACGAGATACTAAAGCTAATACAGGAGGATCCGCTACTATCCAAGAGGATCACGGAGGCAGATATAGGCAGTCTATGGAGCATGTACGCCGACCCCCTGGGCAACAGGGACCTAGACAGGATAATGGACAAATTCTTCGCTCAACACCCCGAGCTGGGTATACTCCTATTCATACTAATACTAATACTCGCGGTCGCAATAGGCGGGCTACTAGGCCTGCTAATATCATACCCAGCGCTAAGACTCAGGGGAGAATACCTAGCAATACTACTACTCGCAGCAGCCGAAATGGTTGTAATGGCTATAGGATACTACTGGAAGCCGCTGGTAGGAGGCACCACCGGCCTCTTCCTGCCAAGGTACCTAGCAGTATTCGGACAGAAAGTTATCCTGGGGGTCACGGTGCTCCTCATACTGGCGGCGGTGGCAATGTACCTCTACGCCCAGAGGATAGCAAACTCCCCAGCGGGTAGGATGATGAGGGCGGTCAGGGATGACGAGCTGGCTGCTGCAAGCCTAGGAAAGGACATAGCCAAGGTGAGGAGAGACGTGATCATAATCAGCTCCGCCATGGCCGCGCTAGCAGGAGCACTGATAGCTGTCCACACGGGCTCAGTGGTATCAACACACTACCAGAGGTTCTCATGGACCTTCATCCCTTGGGCTATGATGATCGTCGGGGGCGTGGCTAATAACTCCGGGGTAGTGGTAGGCGTGGCGATAATAATGGTTCTACAGAAGTTTGTGGATATAGTGAAGCCCATGCTGGCGCCAGTTGTGCCCTTCGACCCGGTATGGCTATACCAGATAGGCCTAGGCCTAGTGATTATACTAATGCTCTACATGAGGCCTCAAGGCATCATACCGGAGAAGCCCTCAAGGACCGTAAACTTTGAGGAGATATTCGAGGATGTGCTAGAGGATAAGGTGGAGGACGAGCAGGCAAAGAAGATGATCAGGGAGGGCAGGGCCACCCCCTAGCATATCCTAGAGGAGCCCCCTTTCTTGATACTCTCTATACACCTCATAGGCTAGTATAGCAGCCCCAGCCGCGCCCCTAATAGTATTGTGACCCAGGATCACCGACCTGAGCCATGGGCCATCCCTAGAGTCGACGAGGCTTAGCCTCCCTACCACAACGCTCATACCACCGCCCTCCAGCCTATCTAGCCTAGGCTGGGGCCTGTCCTCCCCGTCCCTCACCACCAGAGGCTTCTCAGGGGCTGTGGGTAGGCTCCACTCCTGGGGGGCGCTCCTGAACCCTCCTAGCACCCTTGCCACCTCCCCTATATCCTCTGGCCTGCGTGATAGCTTGGCGTAGACTACCTCCGTGTGGCCATCGACCACGGGCACCCTGGTGGCAGTAGAGGTTATCTCCAGGTCTAGATGCTCCACCTCGTCCCCGGCTAGGCTGCCCAGTATCTTCCTAGACTCGTTTTCTATCTTCCACTCCTCCCCGGATATGTAGGGGACCAGGTTATCCACCATATACATTGCCGGCAGGCCCCGCAGGCCTGCGCCGCTTATAGCCTGGAGGGTGGTGACCATAACCCTCTCAAGGCCGTACTCATCCAGGAGTGGTTTGAGGTAGAGTGTGAGTATGGCGGTGCTACAGTTCGGGTTCTTCAGTATAACACCCTTCCAACCCCTAGTCTCCCGCTGGAGCTTGGCAAGCCTAACATGGCTATGATTGACCTCCCCGTTAAGGAGGGGAACATCGGGGTCCATCCTCATCGGCCTAGCGTTGGACGCTACATCTACCCCCATCTTAGCGAGTCCAACCTCTATATCACCTGCTATGGAGGCAGGGAGGGCGCTGAACGCCACCTCGACACCCTCCCTGGCTAGCAGCTCCGGGTCGCTGGGAGAGACCTTGATCTCCCTGGCCCACTCCGGTATGCTACCCTCCACCCTCCAGTCAACAGCCTCCCCATAGAGCCTGCCCACACTGCTCCTACCAGTTATGTGGGTAACCTCTATGAAGGGGTGCCTGTCCAGGAGCTGGATAAACCTCTGGCCCACAAGACCGGTTCCCCCGAGAACCGCGGCCCTAACCCTATCCACCCAGAACCACCTCATCATGGAGCAGGTTAGCCACCTTCCAGGTAAGCCTGGGCTCCACCAGGACGGATATGGAGGGGCTGGCCGGGCTCCACACAACCACCTTAGCCCCCTCCCCAAGGGCTATCTCGTGCACCCTCGACATCATGCCCGGGCTTATAACGCCCTCCCCCACAACACTCACAGAGGAGACGTGTCCCTCCTTGTATACGTTGCTAGCGTAGCCCTCCCTCGTGAGGCCCTCAAGGGCTCCCAGGGCCTCCTCAGCCTGGCCGGACTCAACCACGAATACTATACTAGTCTCGCTGGGCGGCTGGACTATCGAGACAATATTCACGCCCCTCCCAGCCAGTAGCCCAGCAGCCCTGGCTAGCGCCCCTATCCTCCCAGGCAGGGTCTTGCCCTCAACCACAACCATGGCAAGGTCCTCGTATACGGTCACAGCCTTCACTGGGGGAGGCCCGCCAACTCCATCTATAACAGTCTCAGAGCCTCCCCCCACGCGGGTGATCCTAACCCTCACCCCGCTCCCTATCAGGGGCTCGAATGTCCTAGGATGGAACTTCCTCAGCCCTAGCCTAGCCACCTCAGCCGCCTCGGAGAAGTTCATCCTATCCACGGGCCGGGCATACGGGATCTTCCTAGGATCCCCGCTCATAACAGCCCCGGTAACCGTGTAGATGAGGACCTCGCCAGCATCGAGGTACGAGGCTAGGAGGGTGGCAGAGAAGTCGCTCCCGCCCCGGCCCAGCAGTGTAACAGCCCCATCTAGGGTGCCACCGATGAAGCCTGTAACTACAGGTACTATACCATCACCTAGGATTGGTAGGAGTGTCTTCCTTGTAAGGTCCCTAGAGACCCTGTATATGGGATTAGCCTCTCCAAACCTGTCATCAGTAACTATACCAGCCTCCCTACCGGTCAGGCTAACTGCCCTGAGGCCCAGGGACTCCAGGGCTGCTGCCATGACTATGCTGCTAAACCTCTCGCCGAACGACACTATATAGTCCCTGGCCCTGGGGGACACCTCGCCCAGTACCCTCACAGCCCACAGGGCTGACGCCAGGTTAGTATACTCCCTGTAGAGCTCCTCGCTGAACCTAGGAGCCCCGCCCACCTCCTCGAGAGCCCGGCTATAGGATTCATACACCTCCTCTATGATCCTATCAGCTGAGCCGGGGCTGGAGGCAGCCTCGATAAGCTTATCCGTGACCCCCTTCATGGCTGAGACTACTACGACAACCCCCCCATGCTCGTGGAGCCTCCTAACCTCCCCGGCAGCCCTGATATAGTCGGCCCCGCTAGTCAGTATGCTGCCCCCGAACTTGGCTACCCGTATCACCCGCCAGCCCCTAGGAGGGGGCGCAAGACGGGTTCAGGCTTATTAGAGTTACATGAGCTATCAGCTCAGCCCAGCGCCCTGTCACCCGCATCGCCCAGCCCGGGGACTATGAAGAACCTGTCATCGAGGCTAGGATCCAGGCCAAGGGTGTAGATGTGAGCCTCCAGGCCCAGCCTGGAGGCGATGTCCCCCACCGTTTCAATCCCCTTATTGGAGGCTATGACCGTCCCGAGGATCACCCTCTCCGCGCCCCGCCGGGCCAGCATCTCCATGGCTATGCCCATAGTGGACCCGGTAGCCAGCATGGGGTCGAGTATAATATTATTCAGCCTCGGAGCCCTCGGGGGGAGCCTGTCGTAGTAGACCTCAACCCTCACGCTACCAGGGGCCTCAACCCGCCTAGCAGCTACGAAACCAATCCTAGCCTCAGGCAGGAGCCTAGTGAAGCCCTCAACAAGGGGCACCGCCGCCCCCAGTATGCCGACAACCAGCGGCTCCTCGCTAGGCCAAAGCTCAACCG
>JALUDK010000341.1 GCA_027044005.1 Acidilobaceae archaeon
CCAGATAATCCCATGGGGTGAGCCCTGCTGCAAGCTAACAACACAACTCCTGTCCCAGAACAGGGCTCCAATAGCAATGCGGGTGGGCGGGAGTGGTGGGAGCTAGTAGACCCCGGCAAGCTGGACACAGACCTTAGGAGGAGGCTCCTCGAGAGACTCATCAAGAAGACGGGAGTAGTCAGGGCTGCGGAGCTCCTCGGCGTCAGTAGGAGTACGTTGTTCAGGTGGAGGAAGGGCCAGGTACAGATCGGAGACGTTTATGTTAAGCGTATACTCTCAATGCTAGGCGAGGAAGAGTTCGAAGAAGAACTAACCCTAGGCAGGAAGCTCGAAGCCCTAGGCATACTCGATGAGGGCAAGCTAAACTACACCCTATTCCTAGAGGTGCTTGCGGTTGCGAAGAAGGACCCCTACGCTAAAACCCTACTCGTTAGATTCGTGGCGGAGAACTTCAGGGAGGACCTGAGGAGGCTGCTCACAAGCGAGCTCGAATTCGTAGAGCTCAAGTGGACCAGGGACTTCGAGGAGTACCTGCGGGACCCTCCAAGGGGCAAGCCCATAAGGAGGGAGGACACCATCAAGTACTACCGAAGCCTCTTCAAGAGATACCTCGAGGGAAGGAAGCTCACACGCAAGCTAGTGGAGGAGGTTGCAGAGCACGGAAACCAGTGGCTGCGGAACGTGTTCCGCCACTACGCCTGGTACCTATACAGGAGGGGCCAGATAGAGTATACGACGCTCAACTGGATCCTAATCCGCGTGCCGGGAAGGAGGGTCCCCCGAGGCCCCAGGAATCCAGTGGTAGACCTCGAGGCTCTCAGGAGAACCCTGGAATTCCTGAGGGAGAACCATGGGGAGTATTATGTGTTGTATAGGCTTATGCTGGAGTCTGGGCTGCGCTTCGAGCACGCCCTCAGGATGCTGTCAACCTACAACCCTAGAGGCAGCGGGGTCTTCAATGATAGGGTGTACCCCCGGCTCTACTGCGATCGGGCTAGGGGCTTCTGCCGCTACCTCCTCGGCCTCGATAGTGGCGTGAAGAGGGCCCTATTCGCCTACTATTCCATGGAGACCGGGGAGTTAATCCGGGAGATTGCTCCTTGGAGGGTGCATCGTAGGAGTGTTGAGCGTTATGTGGGGAGGCATGGGCTTGTGTGGCCTAAGGTGCTTAGGAAGGCTTCGTGGCAGCTCTTGCTTAGTGCTGGGGTTCCCCGGGAGGTTGCCCGGTTCCTCCACTCGAGGTTTGGGGAGTTGCGGGTGAGCGAGGAGTATTATGAGGACCTTGTTAGGAGGGCTGACGAGTGGTATCCACGCTACCTGGGCTACCTAAGACAGCAGGGCCTCCTATAAGCACGGGAATGGGAGCCCCAATCATCTATTACTCCGGGGAATGGGGCTCCCATTCTCCTCGATGTAACGATTACTAGGAACACCTCTAAGCCTGGTAGCTCAGATTCTTGGAGAGCACTCCTGATAAGCCTAGCAAAGAAATGGGGCCAAACCCAAAATGAAACGTGAATACTCAGGAAGGAGGCAGTCGTTTTGAAAGGTTCTTCTATGTCCTTTTTCACTGGGTTGCTTATCGCTTGTACTCTTCCTTTATCCTTCGCCGTAGCGTGGAGTACCCTACTCCAAGCACTCTGGCAATATCCCTGAGGCTTAGTCCCTTCCTCCTCAGCTCCTCATATTTCCTCCAGTCTATCGGCTTCCGGGGCCTCCCAACGTGTTTGCCCTCTAGCTTAGCCCTTAGCATGCCCTCTCGGGTCCTCTGACGTAGTAGCTCGCGCTCCCTCTCAGCAGCCCACGCTATCACAGCTATGATGAGCTTCCTGGTCTGAGGGTCTAGCTGCTGGAGGAAGCTCTCCCTAGGGCTGACTGTTATGACTGGGGCTCCCAGCCTCTCCAGCTCCTGCACAGCCCTGAGGACTTCGTAGAAGCTCCTCCCAACACGGCTCAACTCATAGACAAGCACAGGGTGAGGGTCCCTCTCAACTGTCTCTAGGAGCCTCTTGTACTCGGGCCTCCTCCAAGGGGGTACTGCCCCGCTTACCCCGTGGTCTATGAACCACTCTATTATGCGGAACCCGTTCTCCCCGGCCCACCTTGATATGGCTAGTTCCTGGTTAC
>JALUDK010000342.1 GCA_027044005.1 Acidilobaceae archaeon
GTCCCCGACTCTCAGCCTCCCGGTGTAGTGGTATACCGCAACCCCGGTTAGCCCGTGCCTCTCTGCCTCCTCCACCGCTATCCTCCTGAGCGCCTCCTCGGTTAGGTCCTCTGCATGCTCATACACTAGCTCCTCTACACCCTCTCCCTGGTTCACACCCCTAACCACGCCGATGAACACTGCGACCCCGCCAGTCCTCCTGGACCCGGTTATCCTGTCTAGTACCTCGTCTAGGCTTACCTTCTCCCCCCTTCTGAGGACCCCCACCTCCACGTGGAGCCCTCCGGCTGAGGGGGGTAGGATGTGTATGACCTCCCCCTCTACAGGGTCATCTAGGCTTCTTGGGACCCCGTCTGCTATAACCCTCACGTCCCACCCGATCGCCTCAAGGGCTCTCGCCAGGCCAGGCCTCTCACCTGCTAGGTCTTCTAGTAGGCTCCTATACGTGGCCCCCTGCCTGGGGGATACTGTTATCTCCCTGGTCCCCGCCGCGTCTGCAAGCAGGGAGTATAGCCTCACCTTGGGCATGCTAGATCACCTTGACGGGCCTCCTCTCCCTATTGATCCTCTCAAACTCTTCTATAACCTCGTCTATAGCAGGCTTAGCGCACCCATCGTCTATCCTCTCTAGGACGAGCCTCAGGAACTTGTACGCACACCTCTTACTGTGGAGGTGCACGATCCTCCCAGCCTTCTCCAGTATGATACCCTGGCCCTCGGGGAACTTCCTGCCACAGACTAGGCAGGTGTAGTACCTCCTTGGCACTCCTCCTCATCCCACCTTCATGTAAACGGTTCCCGTATCGTAGAGTTAATAAGATTGGAGCGGCCACCGTGAAGGGGATCCTGGCATAGACAATGGGGGAGCCAGATAACACTAAGAAGGAGTCGAAGAGGTAGAGGTGCTGTATAATGGCTAGAGGAATGCCGAGGGCCGTGGAGGAGCTGGACCCGCGCCTCGTGGAACTGATCAGGAGGCGGGGCTGGTCGGGCCTCACAATGATCCAGGAGAAGGCCATACCCGTGATACTCGAGGGGGCGAACGCCATCCTGGTCGCCCCAACCGGAGAGGGCAAGACTGAGGCCGCCCTCTTGCCCATACTATCCATGATGGCCCGCGAGGGCGCCGAGCCAGTCAGCCTCCTATACATAACCCCCATGAAGGCCCTCATAAACGACCTATACCTAAGGATCTCGTGGTGGGCCTCCAAGCTGGGGTTCAGGGTCGCCAGGAAGCATGGAGACACCTCAGCCAGCGAGCGGAGCAGGAGGCTCAGGAACGTGCCCCATATACTAGTAACCACGCCCGAGAGCCTAGAGATAGACCTCGACTGGTCGAGGAGGTTCAGGGTATACTATAGGAACCTCAGGTGGGTAATAGTAGACGAGGTACACGAGCTCCTATCAAACAAGAGGGGCGCACAGTTCATAATACAGCTGGAGAGGCTAGCAAGGATAGCAGGCAGGGACATACAGCGGATCGGGCTATCAGCTACAATAGGAGACCTGGACAGGGCGCTAGAACTACTATCGGGTAGCAGCTCCAGGAGGAGGGTTATAGTAGATGGGAGGAGGGTGAAGAAGCCGAGGCTAAGCGTGGCCTACGTGAAGGACGACTCCAGCGACCCGTGGCTAGACGTCGCAGCCAGGGTTCTCAGGGAGGTTGAGAAGCCCAGCCTTGTTTTCGTGAATAGTAGGTATGTAGCGGAGAAGCTGAAGGACTCGCTGGAGAGGCTCAACGCCAGGGAGATATTCGTGCACCACTCCAGCGTCTCCGCCGAGCTCAGGGAGGAGGCCGAGGAGAGGCTGAGGAGTGGTAGCCTGAGCGCCATAGTATGCACGAAGACTCTAGAGGTCGGGATAGACGTTGGTAAGATAAAGAAGGTGATCCAGGTCAGGGCGCCCGGCAGGGTGGCTAGCCTCCTCCAGAGGGTCGGGAGGAGCGGGCACACCCTCGACGGGGAGTCCAGGGGCTCCATAGTTGCAATGGGCGTTATAGACTTCGCCGAGTCCCTAGCCGAGGCCGAACTCGCCTACGACGGCTACGTGGAGAACGTGATCATAGAAAGGATACCGCTGGACGTTATAGCCAAGGAGGTCCTAGGCATGGCCATGGAGAGGGGCGGCGTGCCCGAGGCGGAGGCCTTTAACCTGATCAAGTCTGTGAACGCATACACACTCACAAGGGAGGAATTCGACAGGATGCTATCCTACATGGAGGGTAACGGGCTGATCAAGAGAGTCATGGGAGTGATAAGGCCCGGCCCCACCTTCTACAAGATATGGCAGTTCCGCGGCGATAGGGGCGCCCGGATGTGGTGGAGCCGCGACTTCTCCGAGTTCTTCTCAACCATACCAGAGAAGGACTCGTTCATAGTGAGGCATGGAGACAAGACCATAGGATACATAGATGCGATATTCGTCTACAAGCACCTACGTGTCGGTGACACAATCAGGCTGGCCGGGAGGTCCTGGAGCGTTAAGAGGATAGACGAGAATATGGCTAAGATAGAGGTGGAGCCGGCAGAGTCCACAGCGGAGATACCACTCTGGAAGGGTGAGGGGCCACGCAGGTCCTCGAGGGTCGCGGAGGTGTTCATGGACGTTATAATGGAGCCCAGCTCCATACACGGGGTAGAGGCCGACAGGAGCGGCCTTGAGGCCGTGGAGCAGCTAAGGGATAGGTATTACAAGCTTGGGATAGAGCCCCCATCCCGCGACACGATCATATATGAGGAGTACAATGGGGAGCACATAGTCACGGCTCCTCTGGGGAGCGGAGTATCGGAGACACTGGCAATAGTCCTCTCCTTCCTGGCATCAAAAGAGGCAGGACTCAACGTCTACTATAGGAGTACGTTCTTCGGCTTTAGCATAGGGGCCCGGGACTTCAACCCGATCGAGGCCCTCAAATCAATAGACCTTGCAGAGTTCGAGGACCTTGTAGCTAAAGCGGTTAGGAGGAGCCCCTACACCTTCCAGGTCCTCAGGGAGATACAGTTGGACCTCGGCAAGATTGGTAGTATAGACATGGATGAGGATGGTATACTAGTAGACGAGGCTGTTAGGCAGGTCATAGAGGAGCACCTAAACGTTAGGGAGGCTATGGACTTTATAGAGAGGCTGAAGGAGGGCAGGATAAAGGTGCTCACAACCAGCATAGGAGGCCTCACACCCCTAGCCCTAGAGGTGCTCAGGTTCCCACCGATAAGGCCGTGGATGCAGGACCTAGCGATGAGGATAGCCCGCATGCTCGAGGGGACGGCGCTGACCGTGATAGAGCTGGCCGACCTCCTGGAGCTGGCGGAGAAGACCATAGACTCCAGGCTGAGGGAGATGAGGAAGCCGGACTACAAGGACCACAGGGTGGCCGGGTTCATTGATATAGACGAGGACGACTGGCGCTGGGTCCTAGTCAAGGACCTAGAGGAGGTCGCATCGATGGAGGAGTTCAGCCACAACTTCGAGCCCGCCAGGATGAGGGACCCCCTGAGGATAGTAATCAGGACCGGGCCCGGCTCCAAGCCCAGGGAGCTGATCGTTGACCCGGAGAGCGTCTTGTCCAACTGGGATGAGATAGCCAAGAGGCTGCCAGACGAGATCTACATGATGAGGATCTCCTCCGCGTACTCCGAGGGGTCTAGGGACGACGTCTCTGTTACACACTACTACGTCCCATCCAGCATAGCCAAGTACCTCATACTAAACGCCGCCACATACATACAAAAGAAGGAGTGGGAGATGGCAGTCTAAGCCCAACGGGGATCCCCCTTGGACGAGGCCGCGAGCATACTATCATACACATCCATCCTGGCAAGGTCCTCAAAGGAGTGGAGCGCGCTCAAGGATAGCATCCTAGAGGTGGCCAGGGCCGCCATGACTATACGTGAGGTCCACGAGAAGACGGGGACACCCGAGCCGCCCGGCCTCCACCGGGTCCTCGGGGACCTGCTAGAGTCTATTGTGGTGAGGGACATAAGCAGGGCCGCCAGCATAGTACAGGAGCATGGGCCCCTCATCAAGAGGGCCTCCGCGGCATACCTAGCACTCTACAGGCTCCTGGTATTAACCGTGTCGATCCCAAGCCTCGCCGGGGTCCTAGTTAGCCTATACCTAACCTTCACCCTAGCCTCACCCATACCTAGCCTGGCCGCCCTAACAGCTGCCGGCCTCCTCGCATCAGCCCTGATAGCCCCCCCAAGGTACTCCCCATACCCCCTGCTAGCCTCGTCACTCCTACTAGCCTCAACCTACCCGGCAGGGGCACCAGCAAGCATACTATTATACAGTACGCTGCTAGTCCTAACGGCAGTGTTGGTGGGTGCTCTCAGGGGTGCCACCGGTACAGGTCCCCTCGTGGCTGGAGGGGGTTGACCCCCTACTGGCTGTGGTGGTAGCTGGCCTTATACCCGGCCTGGAGCCTAGGTATGCAGTCCTACTTGGCGCTTACTTGGGCCTCCCGCTGGCCGAGGTCGTGGCGGTAGCCTCGCTGGAGGTCATACTACTCTCGATCCTCCTATCCAGGATCCTGTCCATAGTTGACCCCCTCCTGTCCAGGGCCCCCCTAGTCGGGGGCCTATACTCGAGGTACCGGTCCAGCGCGCTTAGGAGGGCCGGGCCCGGGATAGAGAGGTGGGGCGGCCTAGGGTTGACGGTATTCGTTGCTATCCCCCTACCCGCCACTGGGATCTACACTGGGGCCCTGGCTGGGCTCCTCCTAGGCATTGACCCGGGCAGGGTGCAGGTATACCTAGCCGTGGGCGGGCTCTTGTCGATAGGCATAACCCTGGCCCTAACCGTGCTCATAGCCTAGAGTAACACCAGGCCTCCCCCTCCTCAACCCCGCCAGGGCTCCTAACCATCCCCACCAGGAGGGGAGAAGAGTCCCGGTGGGGGTTATGGAGTTGCCAGGATGGATAACGCCGGTATACAGGGGGATGTGTCCTAACTGTGGGGGGCCGATAGGGGCTGATAGACTAGCAGAGGGGCTCCCATGCCGCTCCTGCCTACCCAGGGCCTCCCCGGGTAGCGTGGAGGAGGTTGCAGAGCAGCTGAGGAGCAGGGGGGCCCTGAGGGGGTATGGATGGCTCTACATGCTCGAGGCCGAGTATAGGAGGTTCGAGGAGTACTTCGTATCAAAGGTTGGCATGAGGCCGTGGAGCGCCCAGAGGAGCTGGGCTAGGCGCCTCCTCATGGGGGATAGCATGGCGATCATAGCCCCCACCGGGGTAGGGAAGTCTACCCTCCTCAGCGTGTACACCGGGTTCAGGGTTGAGGGGAGGGGCTGGAGGGTCCTCTACCTGTCCCCCACCGAGAACCTGGTTAGGCAGACCGCCTCCAGGATCGAGTCGATCCTGGGGCAGGGGGTGGCATACTACTATTCTAGCATGGGGAGGAGGGCTAGGGAGGAGGCGCTAGCGAGGATTGAGGAGGGCCGCTTTAGTGTAGCGGTAGTTACCACGGGCTTCCTACAGAGGAGGTTCCAGGCCCTGGAGCCGCACTCCCCGTTCAACCTGGTGATCGTGGACGACGTGGACAGTATACTGAGGAATAGTAGGAACATTGACAGGGTACTAACGCTTATGGGCATACCCGGGGATGTAGTGGAGACCGCCTACAAGCTTGTAGACGCCAAGCTGAAGCTATACTCTGCCCTCGCCTCCGGTAGGGAGCATGTTGTGGAGAGGATCAAGGGTAGGATAGTGGAGTACGAGGCCCTCCTGAGGTCCTTCACGCCCAAGGCGTTCTCCCAGCTAGTCATAGCCTCTGCCACGGGGAGGCCCCGCGGCGTGAAGCACCTGGTCTTCAAGGAGCTCCTAGGCTTCGAGGTGGGCGGGGGCACCGATTATATGAGGAACGTGGTCGACGCCTACACAATAACTGGGGACCCCTACAGCGAGGTCCTGGACCTAGTCAGGAGGCTGGGCCCCGGTGGGATAGTATTCGTTAGCCAGGTCTACGGTAAGCCCCACGCTAGGATTGTCGCCGAGAGGCTTGCCAGGGACGGGGTCAGGGTGGCCCAGGCGGTAACCTCGTCTAGGAGGGCCGTGGAGAAGATGGCCCGCGGCGAGGTTGATGTTATAGTCGGGGTAGCGTCCAGGTACGGGGTACTCGTGAGGGGCCTAGACCTACCGGAGAGGGTTAGATACGCAATATTCCTCGGCATCCCAGGCTCTAGGGTCAGGGCCCAGGAGGCGCTCCTCAGCCCCAGGAGGCTCCTACGCCTCCTACTATACATGTCCGAGGAGGGTGTAGAGTGGGCTGGGGAGTCGGCGAGGAGGATCAAGGATCTGCTGGACAAGGTGCCCGACCCAAGGCTCGTGGGCCTGGCAGTGAGGGGTAGGATAGAGGCTGATGGGCCTCTGGGGGAGCTGGCCGAGGAGGTTAGGTCCTCAGCCTCCAGGGCCTACTCCTGGCTTGAGGCTATGCTAAGGGGTAGCATCGTCGTCGGCTCTATAGTATACGAGATGGGCCCCGACGGGGTGTACGCGGTGGTCCCAGACGCCCCCACCTATATACAGGCTAGCGGGAGGACTAGCAGGCTCCACAGGGGCGTGATGACCCTAGGCCTGAGCGTGATCGTTGAGACCGTAGAGGATAGGATCCGGGCCCTAGGGGAGAGGCTGTCCTGGTACACCTCCTCAACCCTGAAGCCCCTAGGTGAGGTGGATCTGGGAGACGTTATGGCGAGGGTAGAGGAGACAAGGAGGGGCAAGGGTAGGAAGGTCAACGTGAAGAGCATACTGCTAATCGTAGAGTCCCCCACCAAGGCTAGGACCATATCATGGTTCTGGGGAAGACCCTCGAAGAGGGTTGACGGTAGGGGCAGGATCTATGAGACCGCGGTGATGGACGAGGAGTCGGGCACCGTCTACCTCATGTCGATCACCGCGTCCCGGGGCCACATGTTCGACCTAGCCATAGACGAGGAGGGCAGCGTATACGGGGTGCACACGGGGGGCTCGACGTTCAGGCCGGTCTACGACACTATAAAGAGGTGCACATCGTGTGGCTATACATTCGCTGGCAGGGGCCCGTGCCCCAGGTGTGGCTCTACATCGCTGCTCGACTCAAGCACCTCCATATCAAGGCTAAGAAAACTGGCCCTAGAGGTCGATGAGGTAGTTATAGCGACGGACCCGGACAGGGAGGGGGAGAAGATAGCATGGGACATATACCTGGCACTCAAGCCCTACAACAGCAACATATGGAGGGCCAAGTTCCACGAGGTTACAAGGACAGCCGTATTCGAGGCGCTAAGGGGCAAGACCAGGATAGACGAGAACCAGGTAACCGCGCAGATGGTAAGGAGGATAGCAGACAGGTGGATAGGGTTCTCCCTCAGCAGCCACCTATGGCTCAAGTATGGGAAGAGGTGGCTCGGCGCCGGTAGAGTCCAAACCCCCGTGCTAGGGTGGGTCGTGGATAGGTACAGGGAGTGGAGGGATACGAGGGGCTACAGGGTAGTCCTCACCATAGAGAACGGGTGGAGGATACGATTATTCACGAGGGACAGGGAGAAGGCCAAGGAAGCCGCTGCAACGAGCCAAGTAAAAGTATCATCGGTATCCAGGATGGACGAGGAGAGGAGCCCACCCCCTCCATACACCACAGACACCCTAGTCTACGAGGCCTCCGCCAAGCTAAGGCTCTCGGCCAACACCGTGATGAAGCTGGCCCAGGACCTATTCGAGTCCGGGCTGATAACCTACCACAGGACAGACTCCACCAGGGTGTCCCCCACTGGTATGGCCATAGCTAGGC
>JALUDK010000343.1 GCA_027044005.1 Acidilobaceae archaeon
ATCCTAGGGTGGCTTGGCTGGCGGGCGTGTACCTGGTGATAGCCGGGCTTACCGAGCCGGCGCTGGGTGTGGAGATGACTGTGGCGCAGATAATAAGGGGGGCCGGGAACACGGTGGTCCCCACAGTGGTCAACCTGGCGAGCCTATACCTCCTCAGGGTCCTCCCCGCCACAGTACTCCCGGGCCTCATGCCCCCGGGCCTATGCGTGGTCGGAGCGTGGCTCTCCATGGCCGTAGATGTCAGCGGGAGGGGCCTGGTACTGGTCCTAGTGTATAGGAGGCTCTTCCACAGGCTAGCCCGGAGGCTCGTCTAGACGAGGGACATGAGCGTGTCAGCCAGCTCCACCGCGCTCCTCGAGGACCTCCTCACGAGCCTCCCCGCCTCCTCGACAGTGAGCCCGCAGGGACCAGCGATCCTCTCGATGCCAGCCTCCTCCATGTAGCTTGCTAGCTTGCCTCCCCTCACCTCCCAGGGGCTCGGGAGCCTAGCATCCCCAGCCTGGCCGGGGAAGGCTATCAGTATCTTAGAGTACGCCTCGTCCTTGATCTTCTTCGTGACCATGGCCCTCTCGTCCGCATGCAGCTCCACGGGGCTCAGGGGGTGGCGCCTCCTGAAGACGTGGATCCTGTGGGTTACCGTGTCTTTGTAAGGCCTGTGCCTGGCCCAGTTGACGACTATCAGGGGCCTGAGGCTCCTCCTCAGGGCATTGTCGACCTGGGCCTCATACCCCTCTATGCTCTCTATGAGCCTGGCGGTCCTCTCACCCGTTGCTATAAGCGCGCTGGCGTGCCTCCTAGCCATAACCCCGTGGGTGTAGAGGGCTGTTGCCAGGCAGGCCTCGCCGCCCCAGGGGCCCATGCCCGATATGTATTCCAGGAGGTCCTGGGACCTGCCGGAGTATATGGAGGCTAGTGTCATGTAGAAGGCGTCGTCGGTCAGCTGGGCTAGTAGTAGCTCCAGGTCGGCTAGGCTCCTGTACCTCCTGGCCAGCTCCGAGTAGAATCCGTCCCCTCCTGTGTCGCCGAGCTTTATGGCTACCATGAACTTGGCTAGGGCGTCTAGGTATGGGTGCCTCTCTAGTATCTCCCTTGCCCGCGGGTCCTCCTGGCTGTCGTGTAGCAGGTTTAGGCTGGCCAGGTAGAGTATGGCCATTATCCTAGAGACCATGGCGGAGTATATCATTGATATGTCGTGGAGGTACACGTCGGTATACATGTATATCCTCGAGAGTAGCATGTTCTCCACGACGCTCAGGCCCTTATCCAGGACCCCGAGCATGAAGTGGGCCCTGTACGTGTTGGCCCCAGTGTTCTGGAGCCTCGGGACGACGGTGAGGACGGCGTAGTACCTGTTTATATCGTAGACCCCGCTCGTGTTCCCAGTGTGGATGCTATCCCTAAGTATGTAGTCGGCCCTATCCACGTCGATGTTGGAGTCGAGCAGCCTGGCGATGATACACAGGGCTACCCTCCTGACCTCACCCCCGTTGAAGTCCATGTCAAGGACCTTGTCAAGCTTGCCCGTCTTGGGCCTAGCAAGCTCGACCCCACGGGTACAAAGGGGCTTCCTATTATCGGAGTAAGCGTACTCCAGGATCTCGCACACAGTGTCAAGGTCCACCCTCCTAGATGAGTACAGGACCTCGACGCCGCTCCGCGCCATGAGCCTAGCCATCTTGATCACTATATCCTCGTGCCTACCCATGGTTGGCACCACAAGGCCAGGACGGTTGGGGTAGTACATGAGGAGCCTATCGTTGAGCCCCATCTCCGCTATATGACTCATGCCGATATGACCGATGTCGTGGAGGAGGGCGGCGGTGACGGCCTCCTTCTCCAGCTCGCCCAGCTCCCTGCCAAGCCTCTCCAGGAACCTCGCGAGCCCAGCCCTCACACCCTTGTCAACGCTCTCAACCCTACGGATAGAGGGGATGACAAGCTCCTCCAGGTTCTGCCTTATAGACTCCAAGGCCATCTTCATAGTATACGCTACGCCCAGGCTATGCTCGAACCTAGTATGCACCGCCCCTGGGTAGACCTGCTGGGCTAGGCTTAGCTGCTGGATCCTCCTCATCCTCTGGACCAGGGGCGTGTCCACTATGCT
>JALUDK010000344.1:0-1610 GCA_027044005.1 Acidilobaceae archaeon
CTGAACCCCTACATGGGCTTCATGCACGTGGAGAAGAGCGGGAGGCCGAGCCTGACCCTCGACTACATGGAGCCGTATAGATGGGCGGCGGAGAAGGCCCTCCTCTCCCTCCTAGCCACGGGCTTCAGGCCCACCATATTCATGGATAAGCTGGACAGGGATACTAGGAGGATGCTCTACACCAGGATGGAGGAGGAGATGTCCCGGAGCGTACCGGGGAGTAGGGTTACCCTGGCCAAGGCTATCCAGGGGGATGCATGGAGGCTCGCCTCGGCACTGAGGAGCGACGGCGTCTTCACTCCAACCATACCCAGGCAGGGGTGAGGAGGGTGGCCGTGATACTGGTTGCGTATGATATAAGGGATGACGAGAGGAGGATGAGGATGATGCGCATGCTACTAGCCCTCGGCTATAGTAGGGTGCAGAAGAGCGTCTACATACACCGTAGGGGCTTCGAGGCGGTTAAGAGGGCAACCCTTGAGAGGGCGGCGAGGATAATGGATCCCGAGACGGATTCCCTGCTCCTCCTGACCCTCCCGGACAGCCTCTACACCAGGGCGGTTAGGATGGGGAGGGGGAGCGTTGATGGCGAGGTCGTCAGGCTATGACCTGGCCCCCGTTAGCGTAGTGAAGGCCTATACGTGGTGCCCTGCCCTGGCCTGGTTCGAGGCCAACGGGCCCAGGCTGGTGCTCCCCCCGGCCTCTAGGGTGGATAGGACGGGGCTCCACCCCCTAGAGGCATGGACCATGCTCGAGGCCCTAGGGCACAGGGGCCACATAATCGTGGAGGCTGGCCTGGAGGACCCGGTGCTTGGCTTGAGGGGCCGGGTGGATTATCTAGCTGAGCCGGGCCCCACGCCTGGGGCTGTGGTTGTGTACAAGGCCCGGGGGCTATGGGGCGGGCCCGAGGGCCCGGGTATGGTTCAGGCTGCACTCTACACCATCATGGCCGAGCACGTCTATAGGACCCGCTTCGAGGGGTATGTAGTAGCTGTTGAGGGGGTGTATAGGGTTAGGGAGAGGCATAAGGCTAGGGCCCTGAGGCTGCTGGCGCGGGCCAAGGCTGCGGTGGCCTCGCCAGAGCCCCCGGAGCCTGGGCACGACTTGTCTAGGTGCAGGTCTTGCATCTATAGGAGGGTGTGCCCCTACTCGCCTGGCTAGCCACCCCCGGCCACTTGGCTCGCTATGTACTGGAGCTTCTCGACGACCGTGCCTCTTACGTAGGGGGCCTTAACGAGCACCACCTCCGCCCCTAGGTCCCGGGCCTTGTCTAGGAGCCAATCCCCGGCCTTGGATACCGGTATGCCCCTAGAGTCTACTGTTACAAACGCTACCGCTCCCTGGGCTAGCTGCTTCTCCGCCTCCTCTAGGGTTGTGGGACTAATCGCCTCCCCCGCGTGGCCGTGGCCGGGGGCTAGTATGAGCACCACCCGGGCGCCCAGCCACTCTGCAGGGTACTGGCCGGCTGGCAGGTCTACTATTGCCTTCCTGCCTGTGAGGGCTCCTCTAGCCCATTCTATGGCCTTGAGATCCTCTAGGATCTTCTGAGCGTTGCCTGTATAGTCGCAGCCCGGCCTGGCCCCCTCCATCACCCTGGCCACATGTATTAG
>JALUDK010000344.1:1620-2097 GCA_027044005.1 Acidilobaceae archaeon
CAGATACCCGGGACCTCGAGCATATCGACAACGATGCCTTTAGCAAGCTCCTCGACCTTAGTGTCTACAGGTGTGTGGCCCCCCGTCACAACTATATCCGCCCTAGCCACTATAGAGGCCTTCTCCGGGTCCAGCTGTAAGTCGTGTGGATCCGCCCCGGGCTTGTAGAGGCCCACCACACGGTCCCCGCTACAGGCTATCTGGGCTAGGTCCTCGTCGAGGCTTGGGTATGTGACAGCTACCAGCAGGCCGCCGCCCCCGCCTCCCCCGCTGCTCGTGGTTAGTAACACCAGGCCTATCAGCCCTACTATAACAGCGGCCCCAGCTATGTACACGAGCCTCCCGTATCCCCGGTGGCTTCGTGCATCCTCTTCACCTGCCAACCCTGTCACCTCCATATGCTCCCATGTTATAGTATAATATATTAGCCTGTCTTGAGGATAATAACTGTAGACGTGCACAGGATTATAGTAGACA
>JALUDK010000345.1 GCA_027044005.1 Acidilobaceae archaeon
GAGGATCCTGGCTAGCCTCTCGTCCCCCACTCCGGCCTCGCTGGGTGGTATAAAGTAGGGGTACTGGCTGTAGGCGTTCAGGTACTCCCCAGCTGGTATTGCAACTAGTGCTGAGAGGGCCGCGATGGCCAGGAGGCCCCTGGCCCTGGTTACGCCCCTGTGTAGCGCCATTGTAACCCCTGCAAGCTGGATGCTCCAGAGGAGTATTTTGAGGAGTAGTAGCCAGGATAGGTCTAGGCTCGGCTCGCCTCCGAGTCCTAGGCCTCCGAATATGTTGTTGAACTTGTACTCCACCCTCCTGAGCTCTAGGCCATACCACGCCCCGGCCAGGAGCACCACTACTAGGCCTGCCAGGGCTGGCTTGAGGTAGAGCCTCGCGAGGCTCTCCTCATTCCTGAGGGCGTGCCACCCTGCCGCCGCGACTAGTGTTGCCGTTATGGCGGCTGCTATGCTCTTGAGGTAGAGTGGCGGTAGGAGTGGGTTGCCTAGTAGCGCCTCCAGGGGGTTTGTGACTATCCCTCTAGCTAGGTCCACGCCGACGGGGCTTGAGAGCTGGGCGAAGACGCTCCTGAATCCCAGTACTATGAGTAGGGCTGATACTGCTAGGGCTATGCCTGAGGCTGTGTGGATCCTCGGTGGTAGCCTGTTCCAGCCGTAGTAGAATATTGTGAGGCTTAGGAAGTGGGCTACTAGCGCCATTATGGCTAGGGCGTAGTTGTATAGGGCTATCCTGCCTAGGAGGCTTGTGAAGCTGGGGTAGTAGCTGAACAGGTATACTGTGAATGCGGTGCCGAATACACCGCCTAGGGCGTATGTAGCTGCGTAGAACCTTGTAAGTGTGTACGCCTCCTTGTCTAGCCTCTCGTCTCCCCTCCTTAGCGCCATGATCCTTAGCAGGGGCGCCACTATGCTGATCCCGACCCCCAGGTTCACCAGTACAATGTGGAGGCCGAATGTGACTGTTAGCCAGAAGACCCCGGGCTCCATCAACCCTCACCCCCTGCCTTCCAGAGGAACCTGTATGAGGCCCACGCTAGGATGAGTAGCATAGCCACCAGGTAGGCCCCCACGAGGGCTAGTTGCAGCATGTTGGGCCCGGCCGGGTTTCCGGCCTCAGCCGGGGTGAAGACCCCGTAGACTGTGAAGGGCTTCCGGCCTGCCTCTCTGACCAGCCAGCCTAGGAAGCTGACTGTGTGGGCTATTAGGGGGCTCAGTGCTGCGGCGGCGAGCATGCCCTTGCCTGGGGTCCGGCCTCTTGCTAGTAGCGCTGCTAAGGCTAGGGTGTATGCTCCTAGTGCCATTGCCAGGCTTATCTTGGTGTAGTAGGCGTAGTGGATTAGTAGTGGTGGTCTACAGTCTACTACTGGCGCGCCTGGGAAGCTGCACCAGTCTCTGGGTATCGAGTCGTAGTTTGGTAGTGGCTTGTCTGGGCTGCCGTAGGCTAGGAATGCTGCTAGCTTCTCGCCTAGGCCTCCTGTTAGGTCTCTTGTTATGCTTATTATCTGCCTGCTGGTCCCCTCCATGGCGGCGAACTTCTCCGGGTTGTAGTGGGCTACCTCCACGCCGATCTCGTGGCCTGATATGAAGCCTTGGACTAGCATGACTGCTAGGGTGTAGAGGGCGGCGAAGCGTAGGGCCCTGAGGGCCCTCTCCCTGTTGCCTGTGCCTGTTAGTAGCCTTAGGGCGTATGCCCCTAGCACTGTGTAGCCGCTAACTGCTAGTGCGGCCCCCGTGACGTGGACTACGCTGACGGGCCAGGAGGGGCTTTTGAGGGGGTATAGTAGGGGGTCGTATACGCTGGTTGTCTGGTATAGGATCCAGTCCACCACGTCACCTACTGGGACCTGGGCTAGGCTCTCCCTGTACTCCTCCTTTATGCCCTGCCATAGTATGCTCTGGCTTAGCGTGTAGTTGTGGCTTGCCTCCCAGAAGAGCCTGTATACTATCTTTGCTGGTACCTTGGCTACCGTGTATCCGTCGCCAGCACTGACGATATCTACGTGGTTCTCCTTAAGCCACCCGGCGTCTAGGGCGGCTGTTATATTTGCTGGTATGGCTAGCTCGAGCTTGGGGTAGCCTTGGTTGTAGAGCA
>JALUDK010000346.1 GCA_027044005.1 Acidilobaceae archaeon
GTCTGCTGAGGCACACCCCCCAGTAGCTATAGCGCAGGGTGCGGTTTCCCATGATCCTTGGCCTGATGAGGCATGGCAGGGCTGAGCCTGTGGGTGGCGATGAGAGGCGTCTAACTAGTGAGGGTGTGAGGGAGGTTGAAACCGCTGCTAGGATGCTCCCCTTCAAGCCTGTAGTGGTCTATACTAGCCCTCTGAGGAGGGCTGTTGAGACTGCTGAGATCGTGGCTAGGATCCATGGTATAGGGGTTAAGATTGAGGAGGGTCTTAGGCCTGGCGTGTTCAGTGTTGAAGTCTTCAATAGGCTGGCTGGTGATAGGGTCCTTATGGTGGGCCATAACCCGTCTATCAGTAGGGTTGCCTCCTTCCTGACTCGTAGCATGGTGGATCTTGGCACTGGGTGGGTTGCGGTCCTGGAGGGGGATGCCGGCTCCTGGAGGCTGGTCTCGCTAGTCAGGCCCTAAGCCCACTATTGTCACTCTAGAGTATAGACGCGGCCTGATTCATATTTTTATACTGGTTAATATGATTATGTTGTTATGACGCATAACCGGTTTCTGAGGGTAGATAGGGTGGGAATGGCTTGGATAGCAAGGTCCTGGCTGGGATCGCGGTCCTCATAATAATAGTCATAGCGGCTGGCTTCCTCATGATGCGGGGCGGCGAGGAGGCTACCACGGGGACAACAGCCACCGAGGCTGCCGGTGGAGCTGGTGCTGGGGGCAAGGAGATCACTATAAAGGTTGGTCTCCTGGTCGACGAGACTGGGCCTACCAGCGATGTTGGTAAGGGCTATGCCATGGGCGCCGAGGCTGCTTTCAAGTACTTCAACGACAAGGGGATATACACCAAGGACGGTGTCAGGGTTAAGATAGAGTATATCAAGAGGGACTACGCCTACAAGCCCGACCAGGCGGAGGCCTTCTACAAGGAGTTCAGGGACAAGTACGGAGTTATAGCGATAATAGGCTGGGGCACCGCCGATACTGAGAAGCTTGCGGACACCGTGGCTAGGGACAAGATAGTCTATATAAGCGCCAGCTACTCCGCGAAGCTCACCATAAAGCCCTACAACTTCTTCCCCGCGCCCGACTATAGCACCCAGGCGTGTGCGGGCATAGCCTGGGCGGCCGAGCAGAAGCCCGGGGCCAAGCTGGCCCTACTCTACGACCACAAGGTAGCCTACAGTAGGAGCCCCATACCGGCCATAAAGGCGGTTGCGGAGGCTCTAGGCCTCCAGCTGGTAGGTGACTTCGACCTGAGCCTCAAGGCGACTGAGGCCAGCGCCGAGAGGGTGGTGAGCGACGCTGCGACCAAGAATCCTGATGTACTGTGGTGCGGTAACACTATAAGCAGCTGTAGCCTGGCAGTTAAGGCCATGGCTAAGGTCGGGCTAGACGGTATGCTTCTAGCCAACGTTTGGGGCTTCGACGAGAGGGTGGTAGACCTGGTCGGGGACGCTGGTAAGGGTAGGATGGCTGGCGTGACGCCCTTCGTCTACCCGATGTTCGCCAAGGATATGGGTGCTAAGGGGATCGACACCGTGATGGAGGCAGCCAAGGCTGCCGGGTTCAGCGAGAATGACGTGAACCTAAGGTTCGTCCAGGGCTTCCTAAACGTGTGGCTGCTGGTGCAGGCTATAGAGAGGACAGACTCCACGGCGCTACAGGAGAAGGGCGGGGAGGCGTTGAAGGCCGCCCTGGAGTCGTCGTGCAACGGGGAGCCCTTCAAGTTCGGCGGCCTTACTGCTGATGATGTGAGGTTCTGCCCCGACAGCCACCTTGCGCACAAGAAGGTTTACGTGGTGGTCTTCAGCGATGCTGGTAGCCTCGAGATCCAGGGCCCATACGAGGCTCCAAGCCAGGTGGACTGTGTTAAGGCCACTATACAGGGCTAGCCTAGAGGCATAGTGCCTGCCCAACCCCCTCTTTCCATACCCTGTAGCCGTGGTGGTGTACCGTGTCTGGGGCGCTGGTTGAGGTTAGGAATGTCGAGATAATGTACCATCCCTTCATACTCGTGATCAAGAACCTCAGCCTGGAGGCTATGGAGGGTAGGATAACCGCTATACTCGGCCCAAACGGTGCTGGGAAGAGTACTCTCCTCAAGGCGGTGTCGGGTGTTTTGAAGCTTGAGAGGGGTAGGGTTACGCGTGGCGAGATACTATTTGCCGGGGAGAGGATTGAGAATAGGGACCCTGATACCGTGGCCAAGAAGGGTATAGTGTACGTGGCTGAGGGTAGGAGGATCTTCAAGGAGCTCACCGTCCAGGAGAATATAGATGCCGTCTCCTACGCCTGGGGGAACAGGGTCGACCCCGGTATAGTGTATGACTACTTCCCGAGGCTGAAGGCCAGGAGGAACACTAGGGCCGGGTACCTTAGTGGTGGGGAGCAGCAGATGCTCGCTATAGGGCTAGCCCTCCTAGCTAAGCCAAGGCTGATGCTCCTTGACGAGCCGAGCCTCGGGTTGGCCCCGAAGATTGTGAGCCAGGTGTACGAGTCGATAAAGCTGATGCATGAGAATGAGGGTATAACCATGATACTGGCGGACCAGAACGCTGTTAAGGCCCTAGATATAGCGGATTACGGGTATATCATGGAGAATGGTAGGATAGTGACTGAGGGCCCCGCCCAGCGGCTTAGGGAGGATAAGGATGTTAAGGAGTTCTACCTAGGCATGGGGGCTCATAGGGTTAGCTATAGGACTGTGAAGTGGTATCATAGGAAGAAGAGGTGGATCTAGAGGCCTACATCCTCTATTCCATCATCGTAGCCGTAGTCGTCCCACTCGCTGTATCCTTCCTCCTGCTCATCAGCCCCATCATCAGGGCTCCACTCCGGGGCGCCGTATACTATCATTGGTGGTAGGAGGCCCATTAGTATGAGGAGTGGTAGTACCGCTGCTAGGTCCCACTGGGTCCCGCCGGCTTGCTGTAGGCCTTGGCTGCGCTCCTCTATCCTTGCCGCGGCCTCTCTTAGTATCCTCATGGCCTCGTCCAGTGCCTGTACCCCGGCCTCTGTTAGGGCTAGCTCCTCCCTCTTTAGTATCCTGCCCCTCCTGATCCTCTTCACGAGTCCCCGCTCCTCTAGCCTTTTGACCGTCTCCTCTACTACCCTTGGGTCTACTGTGTGGAATAGCTCTTTGAGGCCCCTGACCGTGTTAACCCCCCGGTATACGGCGGCTAGTATGCCGGCCTCGAAGTAGCTTAACCCCGCCATGCCCACCTGCCCCGCGTGGCGCTAGTATATGATCTTGAAGCTGGTATACTCGCCCTGGTATGGAAGGAACTTGACGCTTGCCTCCTCGACCACAGCCTCCGGGGGCCCGTGTAGGCTCCAGCATATAACCCTCTCCACCGCCTCCCTATCGCCCTCCAGCACTGCCTCCACTGTCCTGCCGTCGGGGAGGTTCCTAACCCACCCCGTCACCCCGTTCTCCATGGCTACCCTCCTCATGTTTGCCCTGAAGAAGACTCCCTGAACCACACCCTTAACCACTAGGTGGGCCCTAACCTTCTCAGCCATCACCCTTACACCCCCAGCCTATACCGTGCCGGGCATGCCTAATAGGTGTACAAGGAGGAGTACGAGGAGGCCTGAGATGGTTACTGCCGCCAGGGTTAGGAGCATCACCCTCCCTGGCCTCGCCTTGTAGTAGTCTACTGTTAGGGCGAAGCACAGGTGGACGGGGGAGGCCATAACGCCCAGCATACCCCCAGCGTAGGCTAGGATAAGCATGGGGCCTGAGATGCCTTGCCCAGAGACCAGGTACGCGACCAGGAGGGGCATTGCGGTGGCTGCGAAGAAGTTCTCGCCCCCCGCCGCCAGCCCCAGTATGAATGGGATGGCGAAGACTATTGTCCAGCTAGGCGCCCCAAGCCCGGATGCTAGGCTGTAGAGCTCCTGGGGCGCCCCGCTCCTTAGGAGGAGCTCCTTCAGGATCAACGCCTCCAGTAGCACGCCATGGATCCGGGGGCGCAGTGCTAGCCTGAGCGCCTTCTCCAGCTCGCCCTTGCCTGGGCGTAGGGCTAGGAGTACTGCTGCCAGTGTTGCTATCAGGGCCTCCAGCAGGCTGGCTAGGCCGGTGAATACTAGTATGGCTAGTAGTATGAAGGGCCAGGTGGACCCTAGTAGCCCCCCAGTGTTGCCTGTAATGCCTGGGCACTTGTACTTGGATAGGGCTGGATATGCCACCGCCAACCCTGCTAGGACCACTAATGGGGTTATGGGCCATGTTGTTGAGACCACTAGGCCTGGCTCCACGCCTAGTACCGCTGCTGTTATGACGACGCTCTGGAATAGGGGCCATGATGGGATCCAGATGTGCCTGAACCAGTAGTTCAGGTAGGATGCCCACTCTGCCGGCATGCCGGCCTCTTCTAGGTACCTCTTCCTCATTGCTATGGCTGAGACTAGCGCGCCTCCTGGCATCGGCAGTAACCCTATCAGGGCTGGTACGCCTAGGTAGCTGAACCTGCATCCTAGCCTGGTCGTCGCTGATACCAGGTCGTCGAGCTTGCCTGTCTCCTTGAGGGTACCTGCTAGGAGTAGGCTGAGGAAGATGTAGACTAGCACGCTCGCATTGTTCCACCCCGTAAGGGATACTATGCTACCCAAGACTATGCCGGGGCCGACGGCGTATAGCGTGTAGGCTGTGAATACTGCTATCATTGCCCCTATAGCGGCTAGCGGCCCCCTGCCGCGGGCCACCATGGCTGCCAGTGCTATGTAGCCTAGCGTGAATGCTGCTAGAGCCTGCAACCCGCCGTACCCTTGATCCGCTAGGGATTGGGGTTGGGTGTATGGTTTTAAGAGAGACATTGAACCATGTATATGGGTCTCGTGGGAGAGGGTGTCGAGGCGCCTTGGGTATACCTTTGGAGGATGAGAATGTCCCTACTGGTGGGCCGCCGCTGATCAACCTTACTCTTATACTGCTCAATATAGTCGTGTTCCTTGTCGGTGTGCTGGCTCCCTGGCTCCTCCTGCCCGGGGCGGTTAGCTACTCCGTGGTGGTGGAGGAGCTGGGGATGGTGCCCGCCCGGATAATGGCGGGGGAGAGGTTGTACACCCTGTTTACATCCATGTTCCTGCATGGCGGTATAGCCCATCTGCTGGGCAACATGCTCTACCTCTACATCTTCGGGGATAATATAGAGGCTGTCCTTGGTAGGTGGAGGTACCTTGCCTTCTACCTAGCCTCCGGGCTAGGCGCCGCGGTGTTTCATATAGCCAGTATTGCCTTCATGCCTGCTGGGGCCCTAGCCAATAGTATACTCTCCTCAGGCGTGAACCCCTGGCTGATACCTGCTATAGGCGCTAGCGGGGCTATATCGGGGGTGCTGGGCGCCTATCTGCTACTCTTCCCAGCCAGCAGGATCAGGGTTGTGACCTTCTGGGTTTGGATCCCCCTCTTCCTCGAGTTCCCAGCGTACGTCTACATAATGTTCTGGTTCCTGTACCAGTTCATAATGGGGCTGGCTGTGAGTCTTAGCGGGGTGCAGGCTGGAGTGGCCTTCTGGGCCCACATAGGCGGGTTCCTGACTGGGATGGCCCTCCTGCCCTTGCTTGCTGGGAGCGACGTGAGGAGGAAGCTCCTGCTCTACTACAGGTCCAGGATACTATCTAGTCTCTAGGCCCGCGATCCTAAGCGCGGCAGGCTTTAGCCATCCACCCGATAGGACCCATATGGCCCCCGCCATACCGGCGATCACGTTGCTTATCGTCATGCTGGCCCATACCCCGTCGGGGCCCCAGTTATAGTGGTATACTAGCATGTATGCTAGTGGTATCCTTAGGAGCCATAGCCTTGCTACACCGAGTATTGATATTATGCCTGTCCACCCGCTGCCACGGGCTATGCCGTTGGCCACGAAGAAGACGCCGAGGAAGGGTATTCCCGGAGCTACCAGCTCCACCATCCTCAGGCTCTCCTCGTATACCCCCGGCAGGTTTGTGAATAGCAGGACCAGGTAGTCCCTGAGTAGGTATATTACAATGGAGCCGAGGGAGAGTATTGTGAATATGATCCCCATCCCTATGTAGGCCGCCCTCCTGGCCCTGTCAACCCTGCCCGAGCCCAGGTTCTGGCCCACTACGGTGGCCACGGCTATGTTGAAGCCGAAGGTTGCCGACTGGATCACGTGCACTATCGCTAGGGATACGTTGTAGGCTGCCATCGCCACCGGGCCTAGGCTGGCCACGATCCCCATCATGACGAGGAATCCGGTGCTCACTATAACCCTCTGGAGGGCGACGGGGCCCCCGATCCTTGCTGCCATGACTGCTAGGGTACGCCATGGCCTTACAGGGGTTATCCTGAAGCCTAGTGCTCCTGATAGCATTAGGTAGAGGGCTAGGCCTCCGGCTATGAATCTTGATATTGCCGTGGCCAGTGCCGCTCCTACTACGCCCATCTCGGGGATTGGGCCTATGCCGAAGATGAGTATGGGGTCTAGTGCGACGTTTATGAGTGAGGCCAGGCTGGAGGCTATGAATGGCTTCCTCGTATCACCCATACCACTGGATAGGTTGTTGAAGAATATGAGGAGGAACATGAAGGGTAGGCTGAGGGCGTCTATGAGGGTATAGGCTAGGGCTAGGCTGTAGACCCCCGGTGGTATTCCCTGTGCTTTGAAGACGTGGGGCGCTATGGCTATCATTGTCAGCGTGCTGGCTAGGCCTAGTGTTATTGCTATCGCTAGCATCCCTCCAGCGGTCCTGGATGCCTCCTCGTACCTCCTAGCCCCTACAAGCTGGGATACCGAGGCTAGCGTCGCCGTTGTTATCCCGAAGTTTATCCCCATGAATAGCCAGAATAGGGGTTGGGCCGCTGTAGGGGCCGCTAGGTCCTCCGCCCCCACCCTTCCCAGGAATATGACGTCGACCGACTCCTGTATGGAGCCTAGTAGCCTTGCGGCCACGATGGGGGCGGCTAGGTATATTATGGCCTTGGCTATGCTCCCCTCGACCAAGCGGCCTCTTAGCTTGTCTACTTTTGCGCTCAAGGCCGGGTATCACGCCTAGGGTTGTGTGTGGGATAGATATATCTGTTATAAGCATAACCGTGGGGCCGGGGCTATAACCCACCTTCTGTACTACGGCGGCATTCGACTCAGCGGTCACTCCCCCCGCTTGTCGCGCGGCCCTCATCAGCGGGGGGCCTTGCTCCGCCGGGGGCGGCCGTTTCAACGCATCCCCCAGCCTCCTCGGCGGGTTGCTGCCCCTGCGTCGCCGCGGGGCCTCGCCGCCTCATACTCAGCGGCTGGGGGCCGTGTCGTTTCTGTGCCGTTGCCGCGGGTTTCACCCGCACCCCTCGCGGGGTCCGGCTGCCGCGGGGAGGGTGGAGTTTCCTCAGGCCCCTCCTGGGCCCGTGGGCCGCCAGCCCCGGCCCCCAGGATCTAGTATCCTGGCTGTAGGCTATATAGCCGGGGCTGGTTGGGCGCCTGGTGTAGGTAAAAATGTGGAGAAGCTGTGGTTGCCTGGGGTATTTGGGTTCTTGGCTAGCGTCTTAGTAGGACTACTGCCGCTATTACTATTATTATGAGTGCTGCTACTCCTAGTACTACCGGGTTTATGCCGCCGCCTTCCTCTTCTGCCTGGGTTGGGCTTTGCTCTTCTGGGGCTGGCTGTGGCTGCTGTGTTGCCGACTGCTCTTTCTGCTCT
>JALUDK010000347.1 GCA_027044005.1 Acidilobaceae archaeon
GGTAAGGATAGGGCCCAATGGGAGGGTCTATATCACGGATAAGGGGCGACGCTTCCTCGAGCAATACCAGCACCTAAAGGAAATGATCAAAGAGGGGAAAGAACTCTAAACCCTCATCCCCCCCGTCCCTGACACCAGTGGGGCTAGACGGGTTTTTTGGCAAAACGCCTAAAACCTCCGTCGCATCAGGCCCTCCTTATCCAACCATAGCCCACCATATGCACGGGGGGCTGTCTCCTTCTATCATCCAGCATATCTAAGGAAAGCCAACTGGGAAGGAGTTAATCCTACTCCGCGGCCACGGCGAAGGCCGCTGAGCCGAACCAGGGGGGCTCGCTTCCCTCTAAACCCAGCTCTGGATTCCGCTCTACGTTTTCCACGGGACGCGGGTTTAGGAGTAGGGAGACCAGCTCCTCAACTGTGGGGACCTTTCCATAGGACACTAGGACCCCATCAATATAAAGCATGGGGGCCTCCCCACCTGAGCTCTGGTGGAGCCCGCTCATGGGCTTGCCTATCGTGTAGTAATCATAGTCGATGCTCATGAGGCTCCTGAGCTCAAGGATCTTCTTGGCCTCTATGAAGTTGCGTAAAAACTGGCTACTCTTTTCACTATAGTCAAGCACGAGGAGGACGCGGCGATCGTTGGTGTGGGGGTAAGCGTGAAAAGCAGGAGTGGGGAACATTGACGTCCACCTCCCGGGGGCGTGTTTGGTGCTGAGGAGATTGAGGAGATTGGCATGTCTGGGCTCTTCTCCATTATTCATATGTTTGGGGTGAAGGGGATAAAAGAGGCGGGACACCACACCGAAACTATTCGGTAACCTATGGTGGAACAGGGGCAACCCTGTCGAAAATAATGGAATGGGTGACTCCTGATGATAATACCCGGGGAACAGGGTCCATGCTACAAACCGCTGAGGCTGAAGGCTATGAGCCCTATAAACATGAGTACGAGAACCCTGTTTTTCACCACACGGGAAACCTCCCTGTCTGGATGCCTGACAAGCTTCCAGGAGTAATAAACGAACCCCATGTCAACAACTAGAACCAAGGCCAAGTAGGCCAGTCCGGCCATGCCTGCGAAGAAGGGGACCAGGGAAAGCACCACGGCTGAGAGGTAGAATGCCACAGCCGCGTAGGCCGCTGCCTTACGCCCTCTAGTGACGGCAAGCGTCCTCACGCCCCGAACCTCATCGCCATAAATGTCGACAATGCCCTTGGTCACCTCCCTACCCGTATTCGCCAGGAAGATTATGGCGGCGAATAGGGCCACCCGGGCTCCAAGCTCTCCCACAAGCACCCCTCCATAAACTATGGGGGTCATTACCGTGTAGCTTACCATCATGTTCCCCAAGAGCCCTGTCCTCTTGCCCCAGATGTTGTATAAGACCCCCACCAGGTATGCGACCAGTGCCACTATGAAGGCCTCCCACCCAACTAGGTAGGAGCACACGAGCCCCAGTATCGATAGGAAGGCGAACAGGGCCCACGCAGTCCTGATAGGTACCCTCCCACTGGGTATGGGGCGCCCGGGCTCATTCAGGGCATCAATATCCCTGTCAATTATGTCGTTGAGAACCATAGCGCTGGCCGATAGTAGGGCCCCCGTTGCGAATCCCAGGGATAGATTGCGCGTGTTGTCGAGGAGAACCCGGGGATCGCCGGAGGCTACAAGAGCCCCCACTATAACGGCGAAGCCCACCATGAGCGAGTTAATGGGGCGCGTGAGCTCGAGGAATGCCTTTAGGGACACCACCCGCACCTTCCCGGCAAGGGGCGCTCGAGACGTTTGTATAGGGATAGTGGTGGGCGGTTAAAAACAATATTCGCCACACTGTTACCCGCTCCTGAGGAAGGGTAGTAGAACGCCCGCGAAGCCGGGCAGGGTCCTGGTCTGTATGTACACCCTGCCCGGGCCCTTGAGCTCCATGACAAGTCCCTCGCCTCCGAAGAATAGTGTCTTGAGGCCGCCCAGTTTCCTAACCCTCCACTGAACAGTCCCCTCAATGGCGACCATGTGCCCATTGTCAACGGTGAGCTCCTCACCCGGCCCCAGATCCACCTCCTGTATAG
>JALUDK010000348.1 GCA_027044005.1 Acidilobaceae archaeon
CCGGGCTCCTGCTCCCGTCCCCGGGCAGCTCGGGCACCTCAATGTTCCTGGCCACCAGCCTTATGAGCGACTCCGTGATCATCCTCTCCTCCTCCGGCTTGGGCGGGCTCCACTTGTCTGGGGGCTTTGAGAGTATTACAAGGCTCCTGGCAACCTCTGGTATGTACTTGGCTATGGTTATAATCTTCTTCCTAGCCTCCTCCTCCCTCTTCTTCCTTGAGAGGTACGTCTTGAGCCTCCTAGCTACCTCCTGGACCGCGTGCCTCATCTCCGCCTCTATCTCTGGCACATCACTTATACTCTCCTTCCCCACTCCCTTGTAGGGCACCTTAGTGCTGGCTATGTGGATCAGTACAACGAGGGGGGCCGGGAAGTCCACGTTGTATATCCTCCAGTTTATGCTACTCACAACCTTGTACGCAACATCCTCCCGCTCCTCGTAGAGGAGCGGTATCTTGTTGGCATACCTTAGGAGCAGGGGCTCCTCCCTGGGCTGTATCTCGCCCCCATACGCTATCCCCGCCTCCACTATGAACGGGTGCCCCTGGTAGGCCCGGGGGCTCCTTGTTACCGCATCCACCCACTCAGGCCTGAACATCCTCCGGAGGCCTATCCTGATCAGCTCCTCCCCTATGGGGCTCAGGTAGTCGCTCCTTGGGGCCCTGAACTTGGTGTAGCTCTTCATCGAGTCGACTAGCCTGGTTAGGGTAGACTGGTTCTCCTTCTTCAGCAACTCCCTGGGGTGGGTCCTGGGGTCTATCCCGGCGTGCTCTAGGAACGAGCGCGCGGTTATCCTACCCACGCTCTGGAACTCGTTGACCAGCATATCCTCCAGCGTCTTGGATGATGTGGTCTGGAGTATCATCTTCATCTGCTCAAGATCCACACCGTGAGGGTGCGGCTTGGCCTCCTTAGGGGGTGGGGGCATCTTAGTCGTCTCCCTAGGGAAGTAGTACACCACGCCGTCGGGGGCCTCGAATATTATCTCGGCGTAGGGGGCTATCACAGCGGTCCTCTTTATATACTCGAGTATCTTCGACCTAGCCCTACTCCACTCTCCCTCAAGCACTATCGTTACCCTGGTCCCATGCCACTGGCCCCTCTTCCTCCACTGCCCCTCCTCCACGATCCTAGGCTCATTCCTCCTCGTATCTATATACAGCTTCTTCATATAGACATACTCGCTCGCCACAGTGGAGGAGACGACTTCCACTGGCTTCCCCGCTGTCATCTGGCCGTAGAGCACCGCCGCCTTTACTCCGAGGCCGTACATACCCCTGGTCTGCCTGATCACGTACTTGCTACTGAACAGGACCCTGCCGAAGGCGTCTGCCATCACTGTCGGGGGAACCCCTATCCCGTTGTCTTCAACCGTGACCTGGTACCTCCTCCTAGTCTTCCCATCGTCCCCCGTATAGGACTCGACCTCCCTTATGCTTATGTAGATGCGGGGCAGGATCTCGTGGGTGTCGGTAGCGTCTAGAGCGTTCTCCACCAGCTCCCTAATAGTCTGGTAGAGGGCCCTGACCGGGTTAGCGAACCCGGCCAGCTCCTTGTTCTTGGCGAAGAACTCTGCTACACTCATCTCCCTGTAGCGCTCTCCCTGTCTCTGCCCCCTTCTCTCCTTGGCCAAGACGCGTTACCCTCACCTCGGTATAGTGTGTCCCCCGGATGCCTTTAAAGGGAAGCCCTGCCGGGTCAGGCCTCACACGGTTCCCCATCCCCCGTGGGGGGTCGGCCCCGAAGTCGTTCTTCACCCCCGGGAGAGGAGTGCCTCCAGGGTCTTGGACGATGATCCGGTGAACTCCTCCCACCTGACACCTGAGGCTAGTAGCATCTGCTCGAACGCAGTCCTCAGGTACTCCATGTACTTGCTCGTATCTACCTCGCTTAGCTTAGCGAGCCTCACCGGCTTCACCCCCAGCTTGTCCCTGGTCTTGACGAAGGATACTATGTAGCCCCTCGTAACCTGGACTCCGTAGCGCTGTAGCATCTTCGCCGCCTTCACGTGCTGGGGAGTATTCTTCGTGTACTCCTTTAGGTCCTTGCTTAGCATCACGTTTATAGCCAGCTCGTCCAGCGTGTAGTGCCTCTTCTTCAGCTTGTTATATATACCCGTTATGTGGTTCCTTAACGCCTCTAGGATCTCCTCCACCTTGTCGGGATCCCTTAGCCTGGATAGTATCTCTAGGGCCTCGTTGAACTCCTTCTTGAGGAACTCTGGGGCGTTGCTCTTCTTCCCAACCATCCCCTTTATTATGACCTTCCCGTCGCTGGTAACCCCTATATAGTTCTTCTTGAGCCCGCTGAAGAGTGCTATGGCGAAGACCTTGTCAACCTCCAGGTCTAAGCCGTGCTCCCTCTTCACGTATGATATGAGCTCCTCCAACTTGTCCCTAGGCGGGTCCCATAGGAAGAGGGAGTCAGTATCCCCGTAGAGTATCACTAGGTCCATGCTCCTTGCCTTCCTGAGCGTGCTCCTCAGGACCTGCCTCCCTATCGCTGTTACACTCTCCGCCAGCGCGGGGCTGTAGAGGTTGAACGCCTCGTTACCGAATACCCCGTAGCTGGCGTTTATGAATACCTTCAGCGCAGCCTGGACCGTGTCATACCATATCCTCTCGACCTCGGGTAGGTCCTTCTGCTTGGCCTTCTTCTTGTACAGCTTGACCCTGAAGTCCCTGATCATCCCTATTATCTGGCTCGTTATCCCTGGCACATCCGTGCACACGGTGTGCCTGAATACCGGGTTACCCTTCTCGTCCTCCACTATTATATCCCTGCTACCCCCCTCGCACTTGTTATCAACCGTCTCATAGCTGAGGTTCCAGTTCTTGAGTATCGATGGATACAGGCTGGCGAAGTCTACTACTAGAACGTTGAAGAATATCCCCTGTGGAGGCTCCAGGACTAGGGCCCCCATGTACTTCTTGTCCTCTATTATCGCCTTGCTCCCGACCTTGCCCCCGACCTTCTTGATCTCCTCCCTACTCGGGATGAGCCACCTCCTCCTCCTGTGCTCCCAGTTCATGAGGCCCTTGATCCAGCCGGATACCTGGGTCCTCGTCACATCCTCGATCCCCATCTTGCTGATTCTCATGAGTAGTATTACGAGGTTCCAGACGAGGTTGTTTGCGAATGTTGTTAGCTTCACTGTTAGCTCGGCGTCCCTGGCGTTGTACTTAATCAGTGTATCTAGGCTCACCTCCGACACTGTGCCCTCGAGCTCCTCCTTGGCCATGCCTAGTAGGGCCGATGCCACTGCGTCCAGGTTCTTCTCCCTGTACTTGCCCCCGAAGGCGTATACCTGAAGTGCCCTTATGTCGAATAGCTTGTAGAGGTCCACGTGTAGCATGTGTCTGAATGTCATATAGTCCTGGTGCACCTCTATTGGTATCTCCCTCTTCGAGAGGCCTAGGGCCTGGAGCCTGTTGTAGAGGTATGGTAGGTCGAAGTTGTCTCCGTTGAAGGTTAGTATGACTGGGTATTGTTCCATTATCCTGAACGCCTCTAACAACATGTCAACCTCGTTGTCGAAGATCTCTACATCAACATCATCTGGTATTCCGGCCTCACCCGTGAACTTCTGCCCGTAGCTTGCTAGGACTAGGACCTTCTTCATACCCCTGTTATCAGCCATACCCACGCTTATTATGGGCAGGTCAGCCGTGCTGGGGTCTGGTATCCTACCCTCCTGAGGGGTATAGACCTCTATGTCCACGGCCAGCCTGGGCATGTCCGGGGGCGGGTGCTCTAGTATGGGCACCCATTCCCTAGCCATCTCCTTGATCTCATCCGGCTCCCCGGCGAAGATCCTTTCTACAACGCTGTAGTCCGCCTTCCACTCCTGCTTCCTCCACCCCTTTGAGACGGTGTATGTCATGCCTGGTATTAGCAGGTGGTCGTAGATGTAGTTGTGGTGGTACTTTATATCCGCCTCCCAGAATCGTATCCCCTTGGACTCCAGCTTCTTCCTGAGGCTCCTAACCGCTAGGGGGTCTGAGACTACTACCTTGGTTACCCTGACCCAGCTCCTCTCTATGGGGTGGAACTTCGAGACTACATCATACATAACAAAGGATTCGTGCCTCTCTATATCGACTCCGCTCCTCCTTAGCTCCTCCGGGCTTAGCTCGACGAGGAAGTAGGGCTTATGGTCCGTCGTGTCGACCCACCTGTACAGCCTCCCATCCTCAGGGTTGTAGATGAGTGCAACAGCCTTCCCGATCCTCCCGTCATACCGGACCTCCATTAGGTACCCGCCCACGCTCCGGGCGAAGTTGTCTACCTCGCCCAGCCACCAGGACTTATCCCCGTCCACCATGCTTTTGGCCCTGATACCGTCACCGTTGCCAGTACTAGCCCTGCCCACGGGCCTCATGCCAGGCTTCGTGGGCTCCGGCCTACTTACACCACGCTTCTCAGCCCTAGCCTTCTTGAAGTCGAACTTCACATCGTTGAGGAAGTCTATTATAGACCTCCCCTGAGGGGCCGCCTTGCCACCTGTCCTGGGAGCCGGCTTTACGCTATCCCCTCCGGGCCCTCGTGCCTTAGAGCCCCTGCTACTGGCTTCTCCCCCGCCTCCTGTTAGGAACTCGTCTAGCCTCCTGCTAGCTTTTTTGGTGCTCCTCAACCCGCTGGCGCCCCCAGGCTTATGGCTTTGGGGCAGGATGCCCGCCCATGTATATTGGCGGCGGGTGCTCCTAATTAACTGAACGCCCCCCGGGTTCCCGGGTTTATATTATTCGGACCTAGATGGTTAATGCGGTTGTCTATGCTAATTATCATATGACTCACCTACCCGTAATTTTTGCTTGGGGGTTGCTAGGTATTGGAGGTTGAAGGCCTAGCCCTAGAGCACTTCGCCTTCGTCAAGGACCTCAAACCCACGGTGTATATCGTAGCAGCGGTCACCTGGGCCTTCCTATTCTACACGCTCTACCTAGGCTTCAAGAGGTGGAGCTACGGGGGCGAAAGGATCAGGATAACGGATCCAGCCGCCGCCCTCAAGGCCTTTGCAAAGTATGGTCTATTCCAGTATAAGGTACTCCGCCATAGGTTCCCAGGCGTTATGCACCTCCTGATCTTCGGCGGCATGATGTGGCTCCTGATAGCTACTATACTCAGGGCGGCCGACTCATACCTAGGCCCCTTCCTGGTTGATGGGTACCTCAAGGTATTCAAACTCCTAAGCAACATAGCCGGGGCCTCCGTCTTCGTGGGCTCGATTATAGCTGTCATAAGGAGGGCTCGCGGGCTAACCCCTAACCTGCCCCAGGACCCCACGTACTACCTAGTCCACACGCTCTTCATCATAATAGTGGTGACAGGCTTCCTCCTTGACGGCATGGCCGCGGCTGGCTACAGGGCAGAGTACGAGTCTCCTGCATTCGACCCCATAGGCTACATATTCTTCAAGTGGGCCTCAAGCCTGGACAAGGGCACCCTGGAGGCCTACTACCGCGGCCTCTGGCTCTTCCACATGATCCTGGCACACTTCACAATGGCACTGATACCATTCACCAACCTATGGCACATACCAGTCGCAGGGCTCAACATAGCCCTCTCAAGGAAGGAGCCAGCCCCAGCCGCGCTAAGGACCTACCCAGACATAGATGAGAGGATCGAGGAGGATAAGCCCATAGGGATAGTCAGGCTACGCGATACCACCTGGAAGCAGAGGCTTGACTACGAGGCGTGCACCAGCTGTATGAGGTGCACCAACGCTTGCCCGGCATTCGCCAGCGGCAAGGTCCTCAGTCCTAGGGATGTCATAGTTACCATGAGAGACATGATGTACAAGGGAATGTGGGACGAGGTAGTATGGACCGAGGGGGGCAACGGGAAGAGACTCGGGATAAACCCGGAGGCGATATGGAGCTGTGTAACCTGTGGAGCCTGCGTAAACGAGTGCCCCGTCCTGATCCACCACGTGGACACGATCATAGACATCAGGAGGGGCATGATGTCCAGTGGCAGCGAGGAGGTGCCAGAGGATGTATTGAATACACTATACAATATACAGCAGACAGGGAATCCCTACGGATACAACCCGATGGACAGGGAGGAGTGGATCCAGCAGCTGGCCGAGAAGTTCGGCGAGGATATAATAGCCCAGCCCGGCGTCGAATATGACTACCTCTACTGGATAGGATGCGTTGCCAGCTATGATCAGAGGATCAGGAGTGTACCCGAGAACGTGATCAAGCTGCTCAAGAAGGCCGGGCTCAGGGTAGCTGTGATGCCGGAGGAGGGCTGTAGCGGGGAGCCCGCTAAGAGGATGGGCGAGGAGGCACTCTTCGTAGAGATGATGAAGATGAACCTAGAGAACATGAGCCAGTACAACTTCAAGAAGCTGCTAGTCCACTGCCCGCACTGCTACAACATATTCAAGCACGAGTACAAGAAGTATAGGGACTACCTAGCCTCCAACGAGGAGACTAGGCCCCTGGCCGAGTTTCTAGATAGGCTAGAGGTGGAGCACCACTCCGTGGTGCTCTCCAGGCTGGTCAAGGAGGGCAAGATAAGGCCCACGAGGGAGATACAGGCTGCCGTCACCTACCACGACCCCTGCTACCTTGGCAGGTGGAACGGCGTCTACGAGGAGCCCAGGCTTGTCCTCAAGAGCGTCAGGGGGCTGAGGATAAGGGAGATGCCAAGGAACAGGGATAGGAGTTTCTGCTGTGGAGGAGGCGGGGGCCACATGTTCTTCGAGATAAAACGGGGCAAGAGGATCTCTAGGATGAGGGCTGAGGAGGCTGCGGAGACTCTTGGATCCGCTGGCAACGGTGCCCGTATAGTCGCGGTTGCGTGCCCCTTCTGCAACACCATGTTCAGGGGCGAGAGCGAGGACCTAGGTTTCCAGGTAAGAGATATCTCCGAGATACTCGGCGAGGCCGTCGACGGGGAGGGTGACACCTAGGTAGTATGGGGGAGGCCACCGTAACTCTCCCAGCAAGCCTAGGTATAAGGGTGGAGGGTGGCCAGGTTGGAGGCTAGACCTACTGCCAGGATTATAACGGCTGGGCCGGGGATTATGGGTGTCTATCCAGAGATCGGCTTTGGCATAGACGAGGCTCTCGCCAAGTCCCTCCAGCTGGCGTACTCTGCTGGGGAGTTCGCGGCTAGGCCTCTGAGGAAGGCTCCCAGGAGGATCGTAGTCGAGCTCAGCGACGGGTCTATTATAGTGGCGTGGAGAAAGGGAGACCACGTAGTCGGGGTCTACGTTGAACCTAGCAAACCTTTGCTCCGGGCTCAACAGGCTCCTCTACCGTGAGGAGCACTGGCTTCTCCCCGTCCCCGCAGGGCGCGGCTAGGACCATGCCCTGGCTCACCAGCCCCGCCATCCTCTTTGGCTTCAGGTTGGCCACGACGATCACATACTTCCCCACGAAGTCCTCGGGCTTATACCACTTAGCTAGCCCCGCCAGGATCTGCCTCTTCTCCCCTCCAATATCTACTATAAGCTTCACCAGCTTCCTGCTGTTCGGGACCGGCTCGGCCTCTAGGACCTTGCCTACCCTAAGGTCTATCTTTGCAAAGTCCCCATACTCGATCGTATCAGCCATCCCTGCACCCCCAGGGTTACCTGGCCTGTGGGGGTGTGCACTAAATAAATTAGAGCTGGGATAGGATCCCATGTGCTGGTGCCTGTACGGGTTGGGTATAGTAGACCTGCTTCACGGCCTTGACCTTATAGCTGGTAGGGCTAGCGCCGCTGGCGCCGATTTCATACTAGCGGGCCCCCTGAACCTGTGGTTTAGGGGTGTTAGTCCTCCACCTTCTAGGCCCCTCTACATACTCGTGACGAGCCCCGAGTCTTCTGGCCCCTTGAGGTCTGCCATATCGATAGGGGCTCGCGAGGCTCCCTGGGGTTCCAGGTGGGGGAGGGTATCTGGCAGGCTCTATAGGGCTACCCTTAGGGGGATGGATATCGTGATCCTAGCCGACCCCTCTATAGATACTGGCGAGGGTGTGGCTAGGTTTAGGGCTAGGGATATGGCTAGGCATGCCAGCCATGCTGTTGTTGGCAGGCACGTGGTGAGGCTTGCGCCCCTGCACTTCGAGTATACCCTTAGGGGAGCGCTGGGTGGGTATGGTGGGGAGGAGCTGGAGGAGTAGCGAGGCTATAGCGGCTAAGATACTCGAGGACCTGGGGTATAGTGTTGTAGACAAGCATGTGCAGGTCGAGGTTGACGGGGTCCAGGTCTCGGATGTGGATCTTGTAGCCGAGAAGGATGGGGTTAGGTATGCCGTTGAGGTTAAGGCTGGCATGGCTGACGTGAACGCCGTCAGGCAGGCCTATGTCAATGCTAGGCTCACAGGCATGAAGCCACTCATAATAGCCCGGGGGGCCGATGATAGGGCGTTGAAGGTCTCCAAGAGGCTTGGCGTCGAGATCATAACGCTCCCCGACCTAGTTATAGCCGGGGCCGATGATGTGAGGGAGATAGTCGAGGAGGCGATATGGAGCGCTATAGTGAGGATAGCGTCAATACCCAGGCACTGCGGCGAGCTGGATAGCACAGACCTTAAGGTGCTGGAGGCTATAGCCTCCACAGACACCATAACGGAGGCGGCCGATAAGCTCGGGGCAAGCGTGGGCGACGTGGCTAAGGTTCTAGATAAGCTAAGGCGTCTAGGCTTCATGCCCAAGCCCCAGAAGTATAGTATGGTCAAGGCGCTGGCATCGCTAACCCTAATCCTGTGCCGCTAGCCTTATACCCCGTCGACTCCACCACATAGTGGGGGCGGCTGTGAAGAAGCCTGCGACGAGCTGAGCGATGCAATGATCAGGAAGAGCCGAACGAGCCGCCTCCTATAAGGGGATCCTCCTAGGGGGTGGCCCAAAGGATTGCCTTCGAGGCTCAGATACGAGGAGGCCCCCGAGGTCTGTGTCATAGTAGATATACTATCAGCCATGGAGGAGTTTAGCCATATAGATACCCGTAGAGTCTACTGTGTGAGGAGCTGGGGTAGTAGGAGTAGGGCGGTGGCCAGGATCTACGGGCTCCCGGGCCCCTGGGTAACGGTGTTGGGGCCCGGCTATGTTATAGAGGTGATCGGAGAACGCTTCTATAAGCTGCCCCTGGAGGATAGGGTTAAGACTATTATACACGAACTCCTACACATACCGTCAACCTTTAGCGGCGGACTTAGGCCCCACGGCAGGCTGGTTAATGGCAGGGTTGTAGGTAGGCTCTATAGGAGGGCTGTCCGCCTCGGCCTCCTGGATCGCATAGTTGAGTTGCTAGGCGATAGAGGCGGCTAGGGCTACGGTCCTCCTAGCCGCCTCCCTGGCCTTCTCCAGGGTGTCTGGTGGTGTGCGGTTCATCATTATCCCGATTCTTATGCATGGTCCCTTGCACTTGAGGTTTATGACCGCGTCTATGCTATCCCGTTGTACCTCGTATACTCCTAGGCGTTTTGCCATCTCGTCCTCTATTATCCTGTTGACTACTATTCCGGTTACCCCTGCTCCTAGGTCCTGGAGTGCCTGGACCGTCTTTTCTACCTCGTATACTGGGAGGGGCTCGGGTGTTGCTACTAGGATGTAGCTAGTCCTTGCGTCGTCTGTCAGGTGGTTCATTAGGGTCTTGTACCTGTCTTGGAGCTCGTATAGCTTGTCTAGAACCGGGTCGCGGGCTTCTGCCTTCTCCCCTATCACCCTGGATATGGAGTACTTAAGTGATGCTATCTTGGTCCTCAGCTCTATCAGGTTGCCTAGCCAGAACATGTAGGTCCTGGGCAGGTTTAGTATCCTGAGCGTGACTCCTGTGGGTGGCGTGTCCACTACTATATAGTCGAAGTCCTTGTTAGTGTACAGGGTCTCCAGGTATCTTAGGTAGACCTCCTCCTCGAAGCCGGGGGAGTTCCTTATCGTGTCTGCCGCCTTCTCCACGTTGAGGACCTTTAGTCCTGGCATTATCTGCTTGAGGAGCCTGCTGTACTCGGCGGTAAACTTCTTGGACTCCTTCTCGAGGTCGAACTGCATTGCGTATAGGTTCCCGTCGATCCTCGTGATCTTATGGGTCTCCCTTAGGGAGAGGTATTTGACTAGGTGCTTAGCCTGGTCCAGGCTCACTATGAGGGTCCTGCCACTCCTAGACAGGAGGTCCCCTAGCATTATGCTCACTGTCGTCTTTCCTACACCGCCCTTGCCTATGACTATTACTATGTGGGGCCTCCCACCTTTGCCCCTAACCACATCTGCTAGGGCCTCTAGTGTCACCAGTCACCACCCATGCTGCTGAAGTAGTCGCTGAGGAGGTCTCCGCCTAGGGCGTGCCTCTTCTCCATGATTGCTATCTCCTCCTTGAGTAGTGGGGCTAGCTCCATGGAGAGGGTTAGGGGGGCGAAGGGCATCCCGACTAGGCCCCCCATTACTATGGTTAGGAATGCGTTCTCCATCTCGAGGTACTGGAGCTGGAGGGCCTCGACGCTGTGCTCCCTCATAGCCTGGCCCATCCCGAATATGAAGAGACCCAGTTCCTTGGCCATTCCCCTGAGCGCGCTGGTTATCTCCCTTAGGATTCTTCCCACTATCAACACTCGCCCCATTTATTAATAAAATGGGTGTGCCTGGGGAAAAAAGCCTCGCGCTCTAGACTGCGGCTCTCGCCCTGGAAAGGCCCTTGGAGAATAGTACTATCAGCACTAGGTTTAGTATTAGCGAGACCAGTGCTATAGAGCCCGCGCCCACCTGCTGGATCAGTGGCAACTTCGTCGCTACTACCACTAGCCACCATGCCAGTCCTACTGTGACGGTTACCCAGAGGAACATTGCGGGCACTAGGATGAGCCAGCTGTAGGCGCCCCTCACCCTGAGCACTGCGTATACCCATAGAGCTGATGTGAGTAGTGCCAGGGCTGCTAGCATCTGGTTTACTCCTGCGAATGCTGGCCATACCACCCTGAAGGCTGCAACCTCCTTGCCCCCGACCTCTACTATCGGGTATGCCATGGCGCTGCCTATCAGGACTACTATTAGGCTTGCTACCCACTTGTTGGCTAGGACCGTGTATAGGGGCTTGCTTACCCTCTCCATCCAGTCTATCATCTCCTGGAACGCGAACCTGGCTAGCCTAGTGGCTGTGTCTAGCGTGGTCATTACGAATAGGATTAGTGATATGACTGCGAATAGCTTGAACACGGAGAAGGCCGTCGCGTAGTCTACCCCTATCCTTGACAGCCCTGTTCCAAGCATGTATCCGTATCCAACCGCGAACCTTGCCACCGGGCTCAGTTCTAGTATGTTCTCCTTGAACACGCCAGCTTCCTTTAGCACGCTGGCGTCCCAGGCTAGGCTTATCGGTATTATTACTGCTAGCGTTGATAGTGCACCCTCAGTTAGCATTGCACCGTAGCCGACGAATAGGCCCTCCAGCTCGCTGGCCAGCTGCTTGCTTGTGGTGCCCGACGAGACTAGGGAGTGGAATCCGCTAAGGGAGCCGCAGGCTATGATGAGTGGTATTGCAGGCCAGAATGGTGTGGGCTGGTTGGCGAATCCTGCTATCTTTGGCGAGAAGCTGGTGTAAGCTGGGCCCAGTAGGACCTTGTCTGCCACCAGTATGCCTCCTATCACTGATAGTCCTACGAAGGTGAATAGTATGTAACTGTTGGTGAAGTCTCTGGGTTGTAGTAGGTACCATACTGGTAGGCTGGCTGCTAGTATCGCGTATATGCCTAGTATTATGACCCACTTGTGGTATGCGTTCCAGTTCTCTGCGGGTCCTATGTAGAATGGGGTGTAGTAGCTGTAGTAGAAGGCTCCAGCGACTAGGGCTAGCGTGATCAGGGTCGCGATCCTCGTGTCTAGGCCTATCCTGTACATCATTATGCCCATGAATAGGGCTATGGGCATGTATAGGATTGAGAGTGTAGCGGCGCTGGGGGAGCTTACGAATAGTACCGCTGCTATGCTAGCGAAGGCTGCGTATACTAGTAGTAGGGCCATGAAGGTGTAGGCTAGGAATATGTACCTAGCCTTCCTACCCATCACCGATTCGCTGACGCTCATGATGGATATACCACCGTGCCTGACGCTTGCCATTAGCGCTAGGTAGTCGTGTACTGTTCCTATGAACACGTTACCGAATAGTACCCAGAGTAGTGGCAGGGCCCATCCGTATGCCATGGCTATTGCAGGGCCTACTATGGGTCCTGCACCAGCTATGCTGGCGAAGTGGTGCCCGAAGAGGACGTACTTGTTCGCAGGGACATAGTCGACACCGTCGAACTTCTCTATGGCCGGCGTGGGCGAGTCCGCCCTTGCCCTCACGATCTTCTCCTGTAGGACCTTCCTCCCATAGAACATGTAGGCTACGGTATAGATCGCAAGGACTATCACCACAAGCTCTATAACGTAAGTCCCGGGCACACGTGATCACCTCCCCGCCTTCCTCTTTATTACAGCTGGCGTCTCTCCAAACCACAGGGCTGGCCCTATCAGTATCATGAACCAGGCTACTATGGTCATTATGGCGTCGCTGGACGTCGCTTCCTTGCTACCTATAGCCCCACTACCAGCCCCACTTGCTATGATGTATAGGAATATTAAGAGGCCGATGATAGTCAGCGCGGCCCCTAGGGCCTCTTTCGGATCCACGGCTGGGACACCCCCTAATTAGTCTACTGGTTTTATCATGAAACCACTAACAAGGTTATAAGGTTTCTTACACAAATTTGATATATCAACGATATATCATATCAGTGGATGGTATTCCCGCGAGTGGGAGGTTTGCCTAGGTGGAGCTGGATATACCACAGTACCTGCGAGACGCTATGGTCGTACTGTTCCTAGCCTCGCTTCCAAGTGTAGCATGGTTCTTCAGGATGCGTAGGATCATGCTCAACCGCCAGATACTAATCATACGATCCCTCGAATCCGTATTCAAGCCTAGGGATAAGCGGTACTGGGTCCTAGGCTACCTAGTAGGCTTCGCCGCCCGCTACTGGATCTACCAGGGTCCACTAGCTAAGGTCAACATTACATACACTGTCCCCCCGTACCACGCCTTCTTCTACATACCTGTAATAGTGCTGGGTAGGAAGAAGGAGAAGCTAGAGATAGAGCTAGAGTCGAGGTATAAGCTCAGGGATATCGGGGTAGCCCACGTGTACTCGACGATTATGAGGAGCGTCCGTGTCCCGGTGGAGCGTGATGTGAGGGAGAGGCTCAAGAATGCTAAGGTAGATAGCGTGAGGGTTGCAGGCAGGAAGTATAAGGCAGCATACACCAGCCGGGAGGCGCTGGAGAGGGCTATAAGGCTAGCCGAGGATCTATCAGGGATAGGGTATGTTCATAGGGTTACAGTGGATACTAGGTCTAGGAGGATCGCCGCATCCATAACCTTAAAGAGCATCGACTACATAGGGGACTATGTCAAGAGGCTACTACAGGAACTTGAGGAACTGTCGACTGGTGAAAGGGTTTGAGGCTAACGGGGGCCGAGGCTCTGCTCGTTGAGAGGCTACTAACAGCAATGGGCATGGAGCCCGTGGAGCCTCCGGATAGCAGGCCCTCTGGCGACCCTATAGTGTGGGCACTGTGGAAGATCTTAGAGGCTAGGAGGATGGAGGGGGCTGAGAAGAGCAGGGAGGTCGCCGCGGTACTATCCTGGGCCGTGGACCTCCTCCCGCGGGAGGAGGTTGAGAGGTCCCTCAGGACCCCTCTTATACCCGCAAACCCCGGCCCTACCTCGGTCTTTAGGCTGGCCACACTCCTCAGGAGCTACATGTTGAAGCCGAGGCTGGAGACACTGATGGATGTTGCATGGGGTATACGGGCCGAGGTTGGCCGGCCGTGTAGCCCTGATCTACGAGTGATGGCTGAGAGGGATAGGCTTGAGAGGATTATGGCGAAGCTTGGATTAGCTATAGGCCTCCTATTCTCCGCCTTCTTCGTGGCCAGTATTCTGCTGGCTGCTAGCATAGCGATAGTCTCTGTGATGATCATCGTGATGGGCCTTGTATGGTATATGGTCAGGTCTTATGGCGTGAGGTATGCAACGCTCAACGCGGAGCTTGCATGGGCAGAGTGTAGCGTTAGGGATCCCGAGGATCTTGCCAGACTCATACTGGGATATACCCCTATGCAGCTTCTTGCCGATCTCCTGGGCGATACTGGATCACGGCGCCAGTAGACCAGTCAACAAATACAACCCTGCCGAACCCGGCGTCCTTTAGCTTTCCCTCGGCGTCCTCTAATATCCTCTTCCACACCTGCCAGTTTATGAACCGGCAGAAGTTGCATCCCGGGTCGCTTCCCGAGTAGTCTATAATCACGTATAGGGTACTCATGTCGTAGGATAGCCTGAGCCTCTTCACCGCCCCGCTAGATACTAGGTCGTAGTCGTACCCTGGTATGATCACCGTGGAGAGGACCTGTTCCGCTCTCCTTAGCCTCTCTAGGTGCTCTCCCCCGCTGGCGACCTGGATTCCCTCCCGCCTGGCCGCGCCTATCCTATTGTAGAGGTCCCTGAATAGTATCCTCCTGAGCCGATCCCCGATCAAGCTAACCAGGCCCGTTAGTGCCCAGGGGCTGGCAGGCTAATATCTGTTAGTTAGTGTGTCCATGTTCCCACCGTATAGACCCTAGGATTAAGCCGAGCCGGGCTATACGGTTTAGCGGTGCTAGCTATGGCGGTGGCTGTTATTAACTATATAAGGCCGGGGAGCCTGGAGGCGTTTGAGAGGGTAGTCGAGGCCTTCAGGAATAGGGCTGGCCTTGTGGAGGGGAGCCCGGGCTTTATGGGGCTCCAGGTCCTCGCTAATAGGGAGAGGCTGGAGGTGCTGGTGATAACTACATGGGAGAGTAGGGAGGCTTATGAGGCTTGGGTTGAGAGTAGCAGGTTTAGGGAGGCCCATTCTAGGGCTAGATCCTCTGGCTCTGGCTCGTCTAGCGAGGGTGTCCTCTACGATGTTGTGGACCACGTGTGTGGGTCCTAGACGAGCTTCCGGGCTCTTATGAGTAGGGTGGACCCCCTCCTCTCCACTTCCACAGTGTTCTTATCTATCTTGAAGGGTAGCCTTATCACCCCGCTGTACCTCTCCAGCCTGGAGGCCCACTCCACGCCGTGGAGGGCCCTCGCCACAATCTCCCTTGAAACCTTGGCGTCTATCCTGATCGAGTCCTCCCTCGTCTCCACTACTATAGTGTCGGGGTTAGACCCGGGCAGGTCGACGACGATCAGTACATGGTCTCCCTTGTCTATTACCGTATAGAGCGGATCCATTACACCATCTGTTATACTATAATACCTTGCGTCTAGCATCGCCTCCAGCTCGCTCATAGACTCGGATAGCTCCTCCCACATCATCCTCTCCAGCTCGCCCAGCCTATCCAGTGCTCTCCTCATCAATAACTCTATCCTGCGCCTATCCACGTACATACCCCCACCACCCTTTGGGGGCTAGGTGTATAGTAGTGGGGCCCGGTACTCGTATCCCTTGCCCATCTTGGCCATCATGCTCCTAGTCTCCTTCATCAACTCCCTGTACCTCAGCTTTATCATCTCCGCCTCCTTCATCAACTTCTCGACGCTTATCTCCTTGCCCGTGATCCTTGAGACGGCCTCTACAGCCCGGGCAGCCGCTTCGGGGTCTGGCAGGTCTATGTATGAGTCCACCATGAGCACTATCATATCCATCCTGGCCCTCGCCGCCTCCTTGAGTATTAGGGCCATGGGGCCTACTAGTATGCCGTCGCTGAGCCTCTTGGCCTCACTCCCGAGCTTCTCGGCCATGCTAGCCGCAGTCTTGCCTAGCGCAAGGTAGTGGATCCCCGGCTTCTCCATCTCTATCCTAGCCGGGTTGCCCATGCCTGTGACGCCTAGTATAGCCTTGACGCGCCTCCTCAGGGCCCACTCTACTATTGCCCTAGCTAGTGGTGCTACTGCTGGCGGGGGGACAGGCACGTCTGTTATTAGCACCGCCATCCCGTCCCCCGAGTATATCCTCATAGGATGCTTCGGCTCGCCTCCCTGCACGACTACCACGGGTGGGAACGCGCTATAACTATCTATCCCGACAGAGTCCTTCATACTCAGCTCCCTGATTATGTTCACCGCTGCTATACTACCCACCAGTCCAACGTCTGGGAGTGACACTAACAGGAGCTCGGGGTCCCCAAGCTCCCTGTACTCCCTAAACAGGAACCCGTATATCTCCTCCTCGTAGAACGCGTTGAGCACCTCCACCACCCGTAACCCAGCATACCCTCCTAAACGCGTCCTACTGATCTATCCTCGGTGAGAGTATAAATCTAAGCCATACGCGCTAAGAGCCTCATGGTGGAGTGAATGGCCAATGCCAGGCTTATAGTGGGGCCCAATGGCGGCAAGTTCCCCTTCTCCAACTGCCTCCTCATAGAGGAAGGGCCGACCGCGGTCCTCGTTGATGCAGGGTGCTCTCATGACAATATAGCCAGGCTCAGGGACAGGGTTACCCACGTAGTCTTCACCCACCACCACCCAGACCATATATCAGGCTACAACCTACTCCAGGGGAAGCCTACATACTCCCCCGCACAGGAGGAGCCATACAGGAGCCTAGAGGACCTAGGCAAGAGGTACGCCACAACGCATTACAGGGAGTGGATCCACATGGCAACCACGCTCATGGGAGTCAAGACTGTCCCCGTGGCTAGCGAGTACTACAAGCCAGGGGAGGACGTATGTATAAGGGGAATATGCCTCAAGACCATCCCAGCCCCGGGCCACCTGCTCAGCCACACCCTGGTAGAGCCCAGCCCAGGCTGGCTGCACATAACTGATATAGACCTGACAGGATTCGGTCCATGGTACGCCAACCCTGAGGCAAGCCCCCTCCAGTTCCTGGCAGACATAGAGAAGGCCTACCACTACGGGGCAAAATGCTACACCACAAGCCACAAGCCAGACAGGTACTGCGGCGATGAGGCCAGGGATAGGCTCAGGAGATACGCCCTCCGCATAGTAGAGAGCCTGGAGGCTGTATATAATGCTCTACCGGAGAGTGGATACGCGGACGAGTGGAGCCTAACAGGCAGGGGTCTACTCTACAGGAGATACCTGCCAGGAGTCGAGGATATCATGAGGTACTTCGAGGCCGCGCTGATAAGAAAGCTACTACCCATACTACACACCCTAGGCTGCGCAGAGCCAGGGCTGGATGGCTACCGCCGCCGGGGCGGGTGCAGTGGAATCGACTGGCTACGCGAGGGGCTGCTATCCAGGCTATCCTAGATGCAGGCTAGATATGGAGCATCTCCCGCTCCTCTCCTACTAGGTCATCTATAATCTTCTCTGCCTCCTCCCTAGGCATGCCAGCCCTCTTTACGAGGAAGCTTGTCAGCTGCTCCCTGGTCCAGCCGCTCTTCATGTAATTGCGGAGGAGTAGTATTAGGTTCTTCCAGAGCTCTGCGTTTAGGGTCTTCTCCATGCCTAGCTCCCTGTAGATGTAGAGTACCCCGGCTAGTAGCATGGAGAGGGAGTCGTTGAACTCCTCCTTTGTGAGTCCCTTTAGGTTTAGGTCCACTGCTATCGCCACGTTCAGGTCGTCGCCGTAGAGGTATGTCTTGACAACCGGCATCTTTGACAGGCTTAAGAGTTTCCTGTATACCTTCTCCCTGTCCTTTAGATCCATGCTAATCGTATCTATAGGCGTCTCCACCACCATCCTTGCTAGGTTTACCTTATCCCCTATATCGTCCACCTGGAATCCTACTATGATGACTCTTATCGGGAGATCAGGGAATATGGCTACTATCCTCTCGAGACCCTGCTCTCCCGCTTCTTCATCCATTATAACCCACTTCACGTCGACTATTGATGACGGATTATCTGTACCCTCCCGTAGCCAGTTCCTGATAGCCTCAAGGTTGACCACACCAACCACGCCACTACACCACATCTCAACATCTATATTATTATACTGGTATACGCATAGCCTTAGATACGGTTTTCCCAGTCGGTATTCTTCATAATAAAGACCTTGTATCACCCTAGTGATACGGAGATATTACCCAATGACTATTCCGTGTCTGAGCACGTGCTCTACATATAGGCGCGGAACCTTTATTACCCCCTTAGGCCTGGGCTTCAGTATAGCCATCTTCATGGCGTCCGGGTGTTTGTATATGAGAAGCAGGAGCGCCCAGAGCAAGACCCTTATCGGCGTCGCCATCATCGTCATAGTGATACTGGCCGCCGCTGCCTTCATGATGAGGGGAGGCGAGGAAACGCAGACAACCACCACACAGACCACACCTCAGACCCAAGCCACTAAAACAACGGAGTCCCCAGGGGCTGCAAAGGAGGAGACACAAGCAACTACGACTACTCCGGCACGGACGACCGAGGAGACCCAGGCTCAGGCCCCGAGTGAACGGGTTGTAGTAGTAGGTACAACCGATAAGATAACAGAGCTGGATCCGGCCAATGCCTACGACTTCTTCACCTGGGAGGTCCTCAGCAACGTCATGGCGGGCCTAGTCACCTACGACCCAGACACTGGGAAGATAGTCGGAGACCTTGCAACCGAGTGGAAGGCAGAAGAGAACGGGAAGGTGTGGATATTCAAGCTTAGGACAGACGCCAAGTTCGCCGACGGCACCCCATGCACGGCGAAGGACGTGGTTAGGAGCATAGAGAGGGTGATGCAGATACAGGGAGACCCCTCCTGGCTTGTCACCGAGTTCGTCGACAAGGTAGAGGCTGTAGACGATTACACGGTCAAGTTCACCCTAAAGCAGCCCACAGGCTACTTCCTATCGGTAGTCGCCACAGTTCCATACTTCCCCGTACACCCGAACTATCCGCAGGATAAGATAGTCGCCGACGCGACCTGGGGCGGCTGCGGCCCCTACATGATAAAGGAGTGGGTAAGGGACCAGAAGCTGGTGCTAGTACCGAACCCATACTACTATGGAGAGAAGCCCAAGAACGATAAGGTGATTATAAGGTTCTTCTCAGACGCCAACTCGATGAGGCTCGCCCTGGAGAACGGCGAGATAGACGTTGCCTGGAGGACCCTAACCCCGCAGGACATAACCAGCCTAAAACAGAAGGGCTACAAGGTTATAGAGGTCCCCGGCCTATTCATAAGGTACGTGGTCGTCAAGACCGATGCAGGGCCGACGAGCGACAAGCTAGTGAGGCAGGCCCTAGCGGCGGCCATCGATAGGCAGGAGATAGCGATTAGAGTGTTCAAAGGCACCGTGGAGCCCCTTTACAGCATGGTTCCAGCAGGCATGTGGAGCCACGTTGACGTGTTCAAGACTAAGTATGGCGATGGGAACATAGAGCTGGCGAAGCAACTACTAGCACAGGCAGGCTACAGCGAGGACAACAAGCTGAAGGTCGAGCTATGGTACACCCCCACCCACTATGGCGATACTGAGGACGAGCTTGCCGCCGTGCTAAAGGAGCAGTGGGAGAGGACAGGCATGATAGAGGTTGAGATCAAGAGCAGCGAGTGGGCACAGTACGTGAAGCAGCTGAGCGACGGCCAGTTCATGCTAAGCCTACTAGGCTGGTACCCAGACTATCTAGACCCCGACAACTACCTAACCCCATTCCTGAAGTCAACCGCCAACAGCTGGACCGGCACAGGATATGCTAACCCGACAGTGGATGACCTGCTAACCAAGGCCCAGGTGGCCACTGACCAGGCCGAGAGGGAGAAGTACTACGTACAGGTCCAGGAGATCCTGGCGGAGGACGTGCCCTTCATACCACTAGTTCAGGGCAAACTCTACATAGTGACCCAGCCAGACTTCAAGGGGCTCAAGGTAAGCCCCCTCATGTTCCTGATATACTCCAGCCTAGAGCCGTAGCAGGCCTAACGTAGAACCCCTCCCCTTTTTCCCCCCTTCCTCATATTACTATGATTATTATAACGAGTATAGGCGCGGTAGAGGGTGGTGTTGTAGGGTTGCCGATACACATCCACGCCGAGCCGGGTAGTGTGGCCCCCCGTGTAGTTGCTGTAGGAGATCCTGGGAGGGCCCAGCTGCTAGCGGAGACGCTGCTAGAGGATGCCAGGGTTGTGAACAGGAATAGAGGCTATCTAGTCTACACTGGCACCTACAAGGATGCTAGGGTTACTGTGGCCACTCATGGCGTCGGAGGCCCCAGTGCCTTGATCGTGCTGGAGGAGCTAGTGGAGCTTGGGGCTAGATACGTGGTTAGGCTGGGAACCGCTGGGGCCCTAAGGAAGGGTATGAAGATAGGGGACCTTGTGGTAGCCACGTCAGCTGGGTGCAACTACGGCGGGGCAGGTCTGGGACAGTACTACCCTGGTGTCTGCCCGCCGCTGGCCCCGGATCCCCGGCTGACACTGATGCTACATGAGGAGGCTAGCTCTAGGACTAGGACCTTCCTAGGTCCGGTTTTCAGCAGCGACGCTTTCTATGCTGAGGACAAGGATTTCGCCTCTAGGATCGGCTCTATGGGGTTCGTAGCGGTGGAGATGGAAGTTGCCCCGCTCTATGCATTATCCTGGCTCAGGGGCTTCAAGGCGTCAGCCCTCCTCATGATATCCAATAGCCTAGTCGAGAACCTAGGCTATGCTAGCGGTGAACAGCTAAGAGAATCTGTGCTTAGAGCGGGAGAGGCGGTCTTAGAGGCCTTGGCTCGTGTCCCTACTGAGGGCTCTCAACCTTTATAGACCCCGGCAGTCCCGGGCTCTATGGGTTTCGAGGGATTAGGATGGCCGGGCTGGCTCGCTACCTCCTGCTCAGGGCCCTCCTCATAATACCAACCGTCCTCATCCTGTATACCCTTGTATTCGTGATTATGAGGGTTATACCCGGGGATCCCGTTCAGGCTGCGTTGGGAACGAGGTATGTGCCTCCGGAGCAGCTGGAGCTCCTAAGGGAGAGGCATGGGCTCAACGACCCCCTGTATGTCCAATACTTCAAGTACCTGGCTGGTGTTGCCAGGTTTGATTTCGGAGAGAGCCTTGTTATAGAGGGCAGGAGGATCGCTGACGATATAAAGGATAGGTTCCCGGCCACGCTGGAACTCACTATAGCCAGCTTTATTGTGAGCGTCGGGATAGGTATGGCGACCGGCATCCTGGCCGCGGTTAGGAGAGGATCTAAGCTCGATACTGCGATGAGGGTATATAGTATAGTCGCCTACACCCTATTTATACCATGGCTGGGCAGCATATTGATAATGATCTTCTCCCTCTGGCTGGGCCTCCTACCCACCCACGGCAGGCTCGACCCGAGGATAAGCCTCGAGCACAAGACCGGGCTCTACGTCCTCGACGCCATACTGACGCAGAACTGGGTTGCACTAAAGGATGCGTTGGCCCATTTAGTGCTTCCTGCCCTAACACTGGGTATAGTGCTGAGCGGTGCCTATACCAGGCTCGTCAGGGCCAACCTGAGCGAGGCCCTTGTCTCCGACTTCGTTAGGGCCTATAGGGCTCGTGGGGTGAGGGAGAGGCGCATACTCCTCCACGCGCTGAGGAACTCGCTGATCCCAGTAGTGACTATGATGGGCCTTCAGATGGCGATCCTGCTCGGTGGAGCGGTTCTCACGGAGACTACGTTCAGCTGGCCCGGCATGGGTAGCTACCTCCTGGAGAAGGTTGAGGCTAGGGACTATACGGCAGTCCAGGGCGTGGTCGTGTTCTTCTCCTTCATGGTAGGCCTGATCAGCTTGATTGTGGATGCAATCTACGCCCTGATCGACCCCAGGATCAGGTACTAGGGGGTGGACGTGTTGAGGCTATCGAGAGTGCTGGATCCGGTAGTCTCTCTGCTTAGGGAGAGGTATGAGGGGAAGTGGATGCTACTAGCGGGCCTCGCAATAGTACTGTTCTTCGCGGCCATGGCTATACTAGCCCCATACATAGCACCCTACGACCCGACCCAGCTATCCGTGCCCCTCGAGAAGGCGCTGGAGCCCCAGCCGCCCAGCTGGGACCACCCGATGGGGACCAACAAGATCGGCTACGACATGTTCTCGAGGATACTCTACGGGAGTAGGGTGGTGCTCTACGTGGTTATAACGGCCAGCCTCTTCTCCCTAGCCGTGGGGGTCCCCCTGGGCCTGGTATCCGGCTACTACTCTGGCAAGGTGGATAGGATACTTAGTATTATAATGGATAGCATATACTCCTTCCCGGGGATAATACTAGCGATAGCCATAGCGAGCGTCCTTGGGCCAAGCCCCTCCAATGCAGCGATAGCCCTGGCAGTTGTATACGTGCCTACATACTATAGGATGGTGAGGGGCCAGACCCTGAAGCTCACGCAGAGCGTCTTCGTCGAGGCCCTCAGGAGCCTAGGATACCCTACAAGGGTAATACTGCTCCGCCATATACTACCGAACACCGCCCCGGTAATACTAGTCGTGTTCGGCCTTGGAGCTGCCGATGCGATACTAACTGAGGCTGGCCTCAGCTTCTTCGGGCTAACAGTCACCGCTCCCAACCCCGACTGGGGCTTCGACCTCTACAATGGCCTAGACGACTTCAGGAACGGGTACTGGTGGACGATATTCTTCCCGGGTCTAGCCATAATGCTCCTAGCCCTCGGCTTCGCACTGATAGGCGAGGGCCTGTCAGAGAGGCTCGCATTGAGGCTGGAGAGGGAGTAGCGATGGCCCTACTTAGAATCGAGGATCTTAACATAGACTACATGACCCTCAGGGGTAGGCTAAGGGCTGTGAAGAACGCCAGCCTGACCCTGGGCGAGGGGGAATGGTTATCCATAGTAGGCGAGTCGGGGAGTGGGAAGTCGACGCTAGCCATGGCTATACCAGGCCTCCTACTGCCCCCGGGCAGAATCGCCTCGGGCAGGATCATATTCCAGGGCAGGGACCTCACCGGCATGAGTAGGGACGAGCTGAGAAGGATAAGGGGTAGCGAGATCGGGGTGGTGTTCCAGGATCCCCTAACCAGCCTAGACCCGCTGAGAACTATAGGTGACCAGATGGTTGAGGCGATAATGGAGCACAGGGCAGCGGATAGCAAGAGGGAAGCGCTGGAGATGGCCTCAGCCGCCCTAGAGTCAGTGGGGATACCCGGGAACAGGGTCAAGTACTACCCCCACCAGCTGAGCGGGGGGCAGAGGCAGAGGGTCATGATAGCCATGGCGGTGATGCTCAAGCCCAGGCTACTCATAGCTGACGAGCCTACTACGGCCCTAGACGTGATAGTGCAGGCCAGCATAATGAGGCTCCTCAAGAGCCTGCAACGCAAGATGGGGATGAGCATCATCCTAATAACACACGATATTGCGCTGGCAGCTGAGGTTAGTGACAGGATAGCCGTGATGTACGCGGCGGAGATCGTCGAGGAGGGGCCAGCGGAACAGGTCATAGAAGAGCCGCTACACCCGTACACCGAGGCGCTGATAAAGAGCACCCCAGACCTCTGGAGGGAGAAGACGCTATACTCGATACCAGGCAACCCACCGGACCTCAGAAACCCGCCAAGCGGTTGCAGGTTCCACCCCAGGTGCCACAAGGCATTCGAACCCTGCAAGTCCAGGGAGCCCAGGCCCACCAGGATCAGGGGCAGAACGGTAGCATGCCACCTATACGGGTGACTACAGATGGCCATACTAGAGGTTGAGGACCTGAAGAAGCACTTCACCCAGGGCGACCTAATAGACAGGCTACTGGGTAGAGTGAGGATCGTCAAGGCTGTAGACGGAGTCTCATTCAAACTGAACCGGGGGGAGACGCTGGCCTTAGTAGGAGAATCCGGGAGCGGGAAGACAACCACCGGGAAACTAATACTCAGGCTGCTGGAGCCCACCAGTGGCAGGATCGTATTCGATGGCATAGATATAACCAGGATGAGGGAGGGAGAGCTCAGGAGGCTAAGGCCCAGGATGCAGATGATCTACCAAGACCCATACGCCAGCCTCAACCCCAGGATGGAGGTAGGCAAGGCAATAGCAGAGCCCCTGGTAGTCCACGGCAGGGCTTCGTGGAGCGAGGCAAGGAGGGAGGCGCTAGAGATGCTGGAGAGAGTAGGCCTAACCCCTGCCAGGGATTTCTATAGGAGGAAGCCTATCCAGCTAAGTGGGGGGCAGAGGCAGAGGGTCGTCATAGCTAGGGCCATGATACTGAAGCCAGACCTGCTCGTAGCTGACGAGCCTGTGTCCATGATAGACGTCTCCATGAGGACCTCGATACTGAAGCTACTACTGGACTTCAAGAGGGAGTATAATATGAGTATGATAATGATAACCCACGACCTGGCCGTGGCGAGGCTTGTAGCCGATAGGACCGCCGTAATGTATCTAGGCAAGATCGTGGAGATAGGCCCAACAGAGGACATGCTGCACAACCCAGGCCACCCCTACACTGAGGCACTAATCGCCGCCGCCCCCACAATAGTCCGTGGAGCCAGGAAGCCCAGCCTGAGGATCCGGGGGGAGATCGCTGACCCTAGCAGGATACCCAGCGGTTGCAGGTTCCACCCCAGGTGCCCCTACTCCGACGGCTCAAAATGCGTTAAAGAGGAGCCTCAGCTGGCGGGAGACTCCAGGATGGTGGCATGCCACTACCCCTTAACCAGGTAGGCTATCCTCCCACTCAGCCTGCAGGACCCCCTGAAGGGGCATAACCTACAATCCCCGCACCCCTGCGGGACCGCCTTAACTATACCCCTGGATGCCAGGTAGGAGACTAGCATCCTAGCCCTAACCATGCTTATCCCCATAGCCCTGGCAGCCTCCTCCAGGCTGGCCCCGGACTGGAGGAGCTGCGCCAGCCTCCTTGCCTCCCTACTTATAGCCATCTGGCCGCCACCTCCAGGATTGCGTATGTTATGTACATGAGTGCAACTGCTACCGCTAGGGAGTATGCTATCAGGGAGGCCAGTAGCCGGGGGCGTCCGGTCTCACTATACACCGCCACCGCCGTTGCTATACAGGGCGTGTAGAACATGAAGAATACAAGTATAGAGTAGGCCTGGGCCGGTGTAAGGCCTAGCGCAGCAACAGCTTCCCTTGGGTCAGGGCTTCCGTAAGCCACCCCGATGGTCTCCACTATAACCTCCTTCACCATAGACCCTGCTATCCCGGCTAGACCCAGTATCTGGGCCTGCTCCTCCCCCACCCCTAGCGGCTCGAATATGGTACCCAGGGTTGAGCCTATCGTGTGGCCCAGGCTGGAGCCACCGCCGGGTGCTTGGAGGAGGATCCATATAATCACGGCTGCCACTGTTATAGGGCCCGCCATCTTCCTTATGAAGTGCGCTAGCGAGGACCTTACACTCCACCATACGACTCTCAT
>JALUDK010000349.1 GCA_027044005.1 Acidilobaceae archaeon
ACCCACCACCACCCCAGGCGCCACAACCCTACCAGCAGCCATACCAGCAGGCACCACCAGCCCAGAGGCCACGGTGCCCATACTGCGGGAGAGAGATACCCCCACTCACGCCGGTATGCCCCTACTGCGCCCAGCCCATAAAGTGGTGCCCAGACGGGCGCCCGGTCAGGGCCGACTCCACGGAGTGCTAGGAAGGGTGAGAGTGGGTGTCAGCCGCGGCCAGGTGCCAGCGCTGCGGCGCCCCGCTCGAGCTTACACCTGAGACTATAGTTGCGGTTTGCAGCTACTGCGGCTACCCCAACTGGACCATGCAGGCATACGTCTACCCAATCGAGCTGGTCCCGGCTGAGCAGGCTAGGGCCCGGGGCTTCTTCGACGAGTACCTTAGGAGCGACCCCGACATGAGGGGTTTGAGGGGAGTTAAGCTCAGGAGCGTGGAGACCGTGTACATACCCTTCTACACCATACAAGCCAGCGCAGATACCAGGTACTATGGCGTGGCCAAGGTAACACTGACCAGGGTCAGGATGGTCAGGTCCGGCGGCAAGACCGAGGTGAGGACAGAGACAAGGTTCGACACCGTAGTCGTCGAGGGAGAGTACAGCGCATCCTACAACCTCCCCCTAGCGGCCAGGAGGAGCGTGGAGAGGAGCTACATAGACCCCCTAGCAAGGCACCTAGTAGAATCCAAGCCCAGGAGCATACCCCTACAGGAAGTAGACTGGGAGACCGTGAAGGGCACAGTGCTGGCCTCAGAGGTCCCACCCCAGGATGCGGAGGTGTGGGCAAGAGACGAGGTATGCGACAGGCTACAGAAGGAAGCGGAGGATAAGATGAGCGACCAGGCCAGGAAGCTAGCGGCAGCCCAGAACCCAGGCTGGGTGCCCTCCATGGTTGCATGGCTCAAGAAGAGGATACCATGCAAGCCCAGGGAGGTAAAGCTCAGCCCCCTACTACTAGTCCCCGCCGTCATAGCCTACTACACCTACCAGGGAGGCATATACAAGGTAGTATTCGCAGGCTGGAGCGGGAGGAAGGTCTACGCCGAGGAGCCCCTAACCCCGGGCCAGAGGCTCGCCTACCTAGGCGGCGCGGTGGTGGCATCAGGCATACTAGGCGGGGGCGGGGCTGCCCTAGCCGTCGGGGGAGAGCATACGTTCCTCGGGCTACTCCTCCTCCTAGCAGGGGTAGCGGGCTCCTACCTAGCGACGTCCAAGGCGGTTAGCGATGTAAGAGTAGAGAAGGGGTGACGCCCAGTGGCCACAATGAGGTGCCCCTACTGTGGAGCCTCCTTCGAGGTCCCCGAAACGGTCTCCATAGCAGTCTGCCCCTACTGCGGGACCACTGTGTGGAGGCAGACAGGGGATCTCCTCAAGGAGCACTACATGTACGAGCTCAGAGTCGAGTACAATAGGGCCTTCGACATGCTGAGGAGGACCGGGCAGAGGCTCTTCGCAGCCCCAGAGGATATAGGTGAAGCGTCGACCCCGGAATCCGGCTTCCTCCACTTCATACCCCTACACCTCTTCCATGTAAGGGTTAAGGCATCGTGCCCCGGCAACGAGGAGGCTGGCCTGGAGGAGGGATATGAGACGTTCCTGGCCACCAGTAACCCGCCAGAGGGGCTACCCAGGGCATACAGGTTCCCCACCCGGGGTAGGAGGTTCTTCGAGCCCTCCACACTGGAGAGGGGACGCTACCACCAGCCAGATGTGGACCCAGAGGAGCTGCTGGGGGAGGCGAGTAGGAGGTACAGGGAGAAGGCTGTGAGGGAGGCGCACAACCACTGCGAGGAGCCGGAGGTTAGGGACGAGACCAGGTGGCAGGGGATAATCCACTACCCGATATGGGAGATACGCTACAGGTACGGCAACGAGGCCTACAGGGGGCTGGTAGACGGGGCGGACGGCACCGTGATCTACATGGAGTACCCTATAGGAGGCAAGGAGAGGGGTATACTACTAGGGGTCGCCGCTGGCGGCCTGATAGCGGGAGCCCTCCTGGGCCTCGGGGTGGGGGCACTGCTAGGCAGCCACCTAGCGGGAGCGGCTGGAGGGGTTGCAGCT
>JALUDK010000350.1 GCA_027044005.1 Acidilobaceae archaeon
CCAGCTATCACCGCGTCGTGACCAAGGTCGTCAAGTAGGCTCTCAATCCGTCCCCGGTACTTGTGGTTGATCTTGTGGGTAGTGTAGGGGCATATGTAGCCGCCCCGGGTGAGGGCTAGTATCATGCCCTTAAACATGATGACCCTGACATTGTGGCCGTCCATCTTCTCCTCCACTATGACCTCGTCTATGAAGTGTTGGGGGACTGCCTTTGATAGGAGGAGGGCTCTCTTGATGTGGGGATATCCCTCCACCACCCTGTACTCCCTTGTAGCCTCGTCTATGAGGATGGTGGTTCCCTCATAGTGGCCTGCCAGGTCGCGTCGCAGGGTTATGTACCTAATCCCCCTATAACGCATCACCCGGGTGGACTTGGACTCGAGGAGGCTCCTAGCCCTGGCTAGGGGCACGCCTATAGCATCTGAGAGTATCTTAGCCAGGTCGCCTCCTCGGCCCTCCATTAATGTTATCCCTATGGAATATAGCTAGGCCGGTCTGGGCTTAAAAAGGAAGGGTGATAGGCTACCTCTTGCACCTCTCCTCCAGCGGGGTGTACTTTAGACCTGTCGGGCCCACGTACTTCTCCGTAGGCCTGATGATCTTGTTGTTGGCTACCTGCTCCATGTAATGGCTGCTCCACCCTACTACCCTGCCCATGGCGAATATTGGGGTGTACATTGGTATGGGTATGCCCATCTGATAGTAGAGTATGGCTGTGTAGAGGTCTATGTTAGCAGGGAGGTTCTTGGCCTCCTTCATGACCTTCTCAGCCCTATGGATCACCTTGAGCCACGTCTCACCATCCTTCAGCTGCTTTATGTACTTAGCAGCAACGTCTGTCCTCGGATCGTGGACCTTGTAGACCCTGTGGCCGAACCCCATTATCTTCTCCTTCTTTGCTAGCTTTTCCCTGATATACTCCTCTATAACCTCCTCCATGCTGCGGCCCTCCTTCTCGGCCCTCTCCTTGACCTCTAGGAACATGACCATGGCCTTCTCGTTGGCCCCACCGTGTAGAGGCCCCTTCAGGGCTGCTATCCCACCAGCTATAGCACTGTATAGGTCGCTCAGGGTGCTGGCTATTACCCTGACTGTGAACGTGCTCGCGTTGAAGCCGTGGTCCATGTAGAGGACTAGCGTGGACTCGAACGCCCTAGCCTCGGTCCTGCTTGGCTCCCTCCCTATTATCATCCTAAGCACGTCGTAGGCGTGGTCTTCGTTGGGGTCAGGCTTGGGTAGTGTCCCGTTCCTCGAGAGGTGCCATCCGGCGGCGAAGAATACGGGTAGCTGCGCTATGATCCTTATCGCGTGATCATAGATGAAGTCGGGGTCGTAGCTCCAGTCTGGGGCGTAGAACTGGCCTAGGAGCGATACTCCATATATGCCATAGTACATGGGGTGGGTTGCAGGTACATGCTTCAACGCGTCGAGAACCTTCTCCGGGACCCTGCCACGCCAATAGTCGATGGCCCTCTTTATCTCCTTCAGCTCGTCCTCGCAGGGAAGCCTCCCCTTCAGGAATAGGTGGGCTGCCTCGTAGAAGGAGGCATTAGCACCGATATCATCGATCGTATATCCACGATATATCGTGTGCTCTCCCTTCGGGTCGACACCGCTTATAGTGGTCTCATCGACTATAACGTTTACGAGGCCCTTGGGGACTACTATATAATTGCCCTCGGTCTTGCACTCAACCTTAGCCTTGCTCATAACCCCTCCACCTCGTGCAACGGCTTTGAGATACATGTATATATGTAATTTTAATCTATCTAATAGCTATTGCCATGCCTCCGTATTAACTAAAAACACTGGCCCTAATAATACCATGCCCCCGGGTGGTTGGAGGCGTGGCGGCGGGCCTGGAGGAGAGGTTAGAGAGGCTGGAGAAGTGGTATAGGAGGAGCAGGATACTGGGCACGGTAAAGACGGTGTTCTACATAATACTAATCCTGGGCGTAGCGGTCTACCTGTACGACATTAATAGGGCCGCTGGGGAGTGGACCGTTGAGGTGGGCAGGCCCGAGATATACCCTGCCGGGATCACGAGCGTGGAGATGAGGATCCCGCTCGAGATCTACAATCCCAGCGATAAGATCATGGCGAAGATGATATACTACAGGATATACGTGAACGACTATTACGTGGGGGACGGGTTCCAGCCATACCTAGACCTGCCCCCGGGGTGGAGCAACCACACCCTACAGTTCAGGGTGGACCTTACAAGGGTGGGGTGCGGCCTAGCCTCCACCCTATCCGAGGCCAGCAACTTGACGGTAGAGCTCAGGGGATACGCTATGGTCGACTTATACATATTTGGCAAGGTACCGTGGAGAACCATAACAGTATCCTTCGACAAGGAGGTTGCTGGTGTGGAGACCCCAAGCCTCGGGGAGGCAGCGAGGGCTTTGGAGCTGGTCAACACCATGTGTAGGATGATTGAGGATATGGGTACAGGGGGTGAGGCGGGAGGCGGGGGCCTGGGGCTCCCCCTGCCTCTGCCTTAGAAGATGTCTGTGGGCTCGAGGCCAAGCTTGCCGGCGGCGCCGGAGTACTCTATGATGCCTGTGATCATCAGCTTCTCCAGTTCCTCCCTGCTGAGTCCCCTGCTCCTCATGTAGAACACGTGGTCCTCCTGTATAGTGGTGACTGAGGCCTCGTGGTTCGCCTTAACCACGTCCCCGCTGTGTATCTCCAGCATGGGTATGGCGTATCCCCTGGCGGGCTCTCCTAGTATGGTCACGTGGCTCTCCACCTCGGAGCTGGCCCACTGGGCCTCGGCGTCTATCTTAGCCAGGCCCCTCTGGGCTAGGTAGCCGTTGGTCAGTACCACGCCGCGGGCGCTTATGAAGCCCTCAGACTCTGGACCCCTGTGTATCGCGTTTAGCAGGAAATCTGTCTTGGTGCTGCTCCTGGCAACGTTGCTGGCCCTGGCGTCTAGCCTAGACCTCCTGCCCTCGAGTATGTATGTCTCCTCATACCTAGTCATGGCGCCGCCCGCGGTGAGGCCCCTAGCCTCTACCTGGGCCCCCTCGTATAGCCTGGCGTGCAGTATCTTGTAGACTGCGTGGCTCGGGTGGTGTAGGGTTAGGTATGTGGCGTCCAGCCTCGAGTCCTCCCGTGCTATTACCTCGACCACGAGGGTCTTGAGGGCATCGGAGCTGCCGGCGTAGTCTAGTAGCTTGAGGTCCAGCCTCGCCCCTCTGCCTATTTCCAGTATGATATGGTGGCCCAGGTACCCGTCGCCCCCGGTGCTGGCTACGACTAGGCTCGCCTCCTCGCCCGGGTTGACCCTGATGTAGGCGCCCGTGGTCCACATGTAGGCGTGGTAGGCGTGCATCTTTGTCGTTACTCCTACTAGGCTCATGGGCTCGACTGGGGACTCCTCCCTGCTTATGTCGATAACCTCCACCTGGCTGGGGAGGTTGGATAGCCTAAGCGCTGTGCCTAGGAGTATGTTGGGGTTGTGCCTGGCCAGCTGTGGTGGTAGTGGGTGCTCGTTGTACGCGTAGCCCTTATCCATCCTGGACTCGAATACGCTCCAGTCGGTGTAGTACCTGACCGTGGGCGTGTCTGCTAGGTACTGGAATGGCAGCTGGTCTATCAGGCTCTTGTACCTCTCCCTGGCCTGCGCGCTCATCCATCGCTACACCTCCTCTAGCCTACTGCCCCGAGCTCGCTGAACTCTAGCTGTATCACCTTGTGGAGCACGTTGGCGTACTCTACCGGTAGCTCCCCCATTATCTCGTCTAGGAAGCCGAGCACGATTAGGCTCTTGGCCTCGTCATCGGTTAGGCCCCTGCTGGTGAGGTAGAATAGCTGCTGCTCGCTGAGCCTCCCTGTCTTGGCCTCGTGGCTCACGTATGCGGTCGGCTCGTCTACCTGGTTGTGTGGGAACGTGTGGGCCTTGCTCTTCCCGTCGAGTATCAGGCTGTCGCACTCGACGTGGGCGCTGGCGTTCTTGGCACCCTTCAGGATCCTGACGATCCCGCGGTACACGTTTACTCCCCCGTCGGCGCTTATACTCTTGTTTATGATCTTGCTCCTGGTGTGGGGAGCTACGTGTATCACCTTGCTACCGCTATCCTTGAGGTATGGGCCCTTGCTTAGCGTCACCACCACGCTCCTGGTGCTGCTGTATGGGCCCTTGAGTATGGTGCTGGGGTAGACGTAGGTCATCTTGCTCCCTATGCTGCCCTCTACCCAGTCGATCCTGGCCCCCTCCTCTGCTATGCCCCTCTTGTTGTTGAAGTTGATCACGTTCCTGCTCCAGTTCTGGATGGTGGTTATCTTTATGGTGGCGTTCTTGTGGGCGTACGCCTCCACCATGCCGTTGTGGAAGCTGTAGCCCACGAACCTTGGGGCGCTGCACCCCTCTATCCAGTGCACGTAAGAGCCCTCATCTGCGACTATCAGGCTGTGCTCGAACTGGCCCTCGCCCTGTCTTCCTATGAGGAAGAAGGACTCTATGGGCTCCCTCACCTTGACCCCTGGGGGGACGTAGATGAACGTGCCCCCGCTCCATAGGGCCCCGTGGAGTGCGGCGAACTTGTGGTCTGCTGGGGGGAACACCTTGAGGAAGTACTTCTTCACCAGGTCCGGGTACTTCTGCACAGCCTCCTCTAGTGGGAGGACTATCACGCCCTTCTTCTTGAGGTACTCCTTCATCCTGGCGTACACTGTCTCGCTGTCATAAACCGCTACCAGGCCGGAGAGGAACTTTGCCTCCAGCTCTGGTAGGCCTAGCTTCTCGTAGTACTTCCTCATGTAGTCTGGCAGGTCTTCCCAGTCCTGGGTGAACTCTGCCTCGGGCTTCACATAGTGTGACAGGGCGTCTAGGTCTATCTCCTCTATGCCTGTCAGCCAGCGTGGCATGGGCAGCTTGTAGAATAGCTCTAGGCTCCTGAGCCTTAGGCGCCTCATCCAGTCTGGCTCCTTCTTTATCCTGCTGATCTCCTCTACTAGGCTCCTTGTTATCTTACCCTTCAGCTCGACCTCGGCCCTCGGAGGCTTGTCGAGCCACCCGAGGATCTCGGGGCTGTCGGCCCCCTTGAGTATGTCTTCCCTAATCTTAACGGCCTGCTCGGCCACGCCAAACCACCCCTCTTTTTACGGTGTTAAAGTTCAGGGGCTATATTGTGGAATCCTTACCCTCAACGTACCTCCTCCTTATATACGCGTAGCCCCTCTCCTCGACTAGGTCCGCAAGCTCCGGGCCGCCCTGCACGGCCACCCTACCATCGATAAGCACTGTTACCATGTCGGGCTTCACGTACTTGAACATCCTGGCGTAGTGGGTGATTAGCATCACGCCGCGCCCCTGCTCCTTGAGGTTGACCAGGTACTCGGAGACCTTCCTGACACCGTCAACGTCCAGCCCGCTGTCTGGCTCGTCTAGAATGATTATCCTGGGCTCCAGTATGAGGGCTTGTAGGAGCTCGCTCCTCTTCTTCTCACCACCGCTGAAGCCGACGTTGATCTCCCTCTGTAGCAGGTCCCTGGATAGGCCTAGCTCCTCTGCTAGCGAGTACATTCTCCTCACGATCTTGGGATCCCTAACCCTGGTGAGGTCGCTGGATCCCTGCCTCTTGTTGAGCGCCGCTATCATGAGTGTGGTTAGCCTCACGCCCGGTATCTGGGGCGGGTCCTGGAGGGCCATGAATAGGCCCTTGAGGGCCCTCTCCTCTGTGGGCAGGTCTAGTATGCTCTCCCCGTCGAGCCTTATATCGCCCCTCTCTACCTCGTAGCCCTCCCTGCCCATTATGGTGTAGGCAAGTGTGCTCTTACCGCTCCCGTTGGGGCCCATTATGGCGTGTATGGTCCCGTAGCCCACGTTCAGCGTGACGCCCTTGAGCACCTTCTTGCCGTGGACGTTGACGTGGAGGTCTACAACCTCTAGGCCCTTCGACACGGTCGCCCACCTTTAACGCGTGTTAAATACCAGGGCTGGGGGCACTTAAATGCTTTAACAAGGACACGCATAATAGACGAGCCAGCGGGGGATAAGAGGGTGAGGATAGAGATCCTAATCCACCCAACATGCGCGACCAGCTACAAGGTAGTCAAGCACCTCCACTCGAAAGGGCTACTAGACAGGGTAGAGCTAGCCCCAACCTCAAGGCCCGCGAGCGCATTCAAGGCCAGGGTATGGAGCGTGCCATGGATAATAGTAGACGGGATCCCGGCCGCCACCGACCCAGTCACGCCGGAGGAGGCAGAATCCATAGTACGTGAGGGGAAGGCGGAGATACCTGGGGACCCGGAGAAGGCCTTCATGGAGACAGTACTACACAGCGCATACGCAGCCAGCGTCGCGGTGGTCCACGACAGTATAGACCCGGTCCTAGACGAGGACCTGGCCAGCGCCGCCCTCAGAACCCCGCTAGGAGGCCCCGACCCCGGCCAGCTAAGGGTAGACGATAACCTCTACAGGGAGTGGAGGAACATGCTAGTAAGAGCCCTAGCCATAAGCCTAGTCAGGGAGATATGGTGGACCACGCGAGGCCGGCCACCAAGCATAGAAGAGCTAGGCAACCTAGAGACACTAGCAGGCACATGGCTACTAGCCAAGGCAAGTATAGGGAGAGCGGGGCTACCCGGAGACCCAAGCAGGGGGGAGGCGGGAGGCGCCAGGGAGCTAGCCGAGTTCCTCTCCAAAGCCTACAAGAGCCTGGTTAGGAGGATTGAGAGGGAGCAGAAGACTATACTAGGAGACAAGGAGTACTGGAGGCTGGTAGAGGACCTCGGCCTAGCCTAGTGGTGGCCATGATGATGCCCATGGTGAGCCGGGCCATGCTCGTGCCCAGTCACCCTAAACAGCCTATAACTATATCCACACCCGCCCAGTAGCCGGTCTAACCCTCCACCGCCAGCCCAAGACCTAGCCTCCTCCAGGCTCCTCCACATAACAAGCACCCACGGCCTCCCCTCAAGATCCTCCACAGTAAACACGGCATGAACACCATCAACCCTAGCAAGAGACTCCAGCACACCGGAAAGATCCAGAGAGCCGCACTTCACCTCGATAAGCATAGACGCCCCCGGAGGCACCGCAACCACCCACCCACAGAAGCCCGGGCCTGGAGAGGTAAATAAGGCGCAGGGGATAACGCTTAAACCCCCGACACACATCCAAACCCTATAGCGGGCGGGCCCGTAGCTCAGCCAGGCAGAGCGGCGGACCCCACAGGGGGCCGAAGCTCCAGACCCGTAGGTCGGGGGTTCGAATCCCCTCGGGCCCACCACGCAAGAGGAACCCTGGGCTCCTACCCCCCAGCGCCGGGGGCCTATAAAAACGAGGCCTTAAACATATTACTCTATACGCCCGATCCATCTACACCACGGCACCGGGTGGCACGTCATGCCCACCAAGCCCTACATAGGAGACGTTCTACACTTCAAAGACGACGAAATCATAATCTACGGGATAGGAAAACCAAAAACACTCAAACTACCAGAAGAGGTACACAGATGGCTTAAAGAAAGCTATGCAGCAAAACGGATACTAGAAGAACTAGTCACACACTACAAGTTCAGGGCAAGACTAAGCCACCCAGCAAGCCTAAGAAGCCTAATACTACTCCTCTACGCCAGGGC
>JALUDK010000351.1 GCA_027044005.1 Acidilobaceae archaeon
TCTGGACCTATCCATGGCTAGTAGGGCGGAGAGGGGGGCTGTATATACTGCTGTGGCTTCTGATGTCTCGACTAGGTATGTGGAGAGGAATAGGGTTACATACTCTAGGATAGCCTCCTACATCAACGTGATTAATACAAGGCTCCCTGGCCCAAAACTTGTCGTCTATCCTAGCTATGAGGTTATGCGTAGTATCCTCGATAAGATGCCTGCTGGCGTTGAGATGTATGTCGAGGATAGGGGTACTAGTATAGACTCTCTCATCGAGTCCCTGTCTCCTGGCAACCGTGTCCTGATCAACGCGGTGGCTGGCGGGAAGCTTGTGGAGGGCGTTGAATTCACGGTTAATGGCCGTAGCATTGTCAGGGTTGTGATCGTTGTTGGTGTTCCCTTTCCCCAGCCTGATGATTATACGAGGGAGCAGCTCCAGATAGTCTCTTCGAGGCTGGGTGAGGATGGGGGTAGGGACTATGTTTACAGGTATCTCACTATGGTTAAGGTTAAGCAGGCTCTGGGTAGGGCTAGGAGGAGTCCTGAGGATAGGGCCGCGTTCTTCCTGCTGGACTACAGGTATCTTCGGAGGGATCTGAGGTCTATGCTAGGCCTTAGGTATGATAGGGTATTCAAGGGTGTGTATGGGCTGGCCTCCGCCTTGTTGGAGGCTTCCCGTGTTTTGTCTGGCTAGGCTTCTTCTAGCCTGGATTCCAGCTCGTCGTATACGTCTAGTATGGCCTCTCTAGTCTTCCTCTCGACCTTGAACCCGTGTAGCCTTAGTATCCTGTCTACCTCGTCTACTATAGAGACTAGGGTTTCGAGGACCTCCTCCAGGGCCTCCCTGGGATCCTCTCCATGGTCTAGGTACTCGTCTACTCTCTCTTTTAGCCCGTTCCCAACCTTCATCTCCACAACCACCGCTTCTCGGGCTGGGTAGATCTCTATGTACACTGGCTCGTCTGGAACGATGACCTCGATCACGCCGTCCCTACTCTTGGCCGTGGCTCCTCTTCGGCTGGCTGCTTTGGAGATCTCCTCTACTATGTCCCTGCCCAGCATTCTCTCCACCCGGGTAGACTATCGTGCCGTGAAGGGGTATAATATAGGGTATCCTGGGTCAGCCCTGCGCGGGGTCTTCACAACCCTCCAGGGCTCCGCCCTTTCGAGCCACATCATCCCCGGGCTAGTCGTATGCATGCGAATCCTTCTCTTCCCGTATACTCCCTTGGCTCCTCTGGCCTTTCCTCCTCCCACGGCATATACGTTACTGTAGCCTTTATAGAGTCGACCTTGAACCCGGCTCTTCCCGCCATCTCTACTAGCTTCTTTACTGTGATGAATCTGGCATGGGAGTAGTAGGGGTGGCCCATTCTTGCCAGGGCGGAATAGTGTCTGCCCAGCGGGGACTCTTCTGGCACTATGCACACCACCATGACTCCACCGGGTTTGAGAGCCCTGTAGGCCTCTTCCATCATCCTCTCAGGGTCGTCCATGAAGCATATTGACACGACCACCAATATACTACCTAGAGACGAGCTCCTGACAGGCAGAGCCTCTCCCCTAGCAGCTGCAACCTCTATTCCCCTGTCTAGCGCTATCTTGAGCATCTCCAGGCTAGGATCTACTCCGAACCTGCACCCGGCTCTCTTAGCGAAGAACCCCGAGCCTACTCCGATCTCCATGCACGGGCTTGGGGCCTCCCGGGTCATATATTCTACTAGTCTAGCCTCGTTCTCAGCCGTGACCCTGTGCCTGGAATACCAGGAGTCGTACTCTAGCGCCCTGGAGTCGAAGAGCCATGCAGTCGACAATACGTCATAGCACCCAGTACTACTCTAGGCTTGCTTGTTCTAGCTAAGTGGTTTAAACCCTCGCCTGGGGGCGTAGGTAGTGGGGGATGTCTAGGCAGGGACGTTCCGAGCCCCCCAGCTATGAGGAGGGTCTGGAGCGATAGGAACCCCACCTGGAGGTAGGTAGTAGTTGCCCGGACAGGTGGAGCAGGCGAATGCGACGGTTGCCGGCGCTGGGGATTTAGCTGGGTTTATAGAGTCGCTCTACTACCAGGGGCCTCTGGGCCTTTTCCTGGCTGCCTTCATTAGCAACCTCATCCCTGGCTTCCCCGCGGTGTACCTGGCCCTGGTGGCGACTTATGCAGCGCTGGTTGATAATGTATACGCGAATATAGCTGCTCTAGTCCTTGCAGGTGTGGGCGCCGGGCTTGGCAAGGTCCTGGTTTTCCTTGTGTCCAATTACCTGGGTTCCAAGTCTAGGAGTATACAGAGGAGGAGGGAGCAGGCTAAGTGGATCCTGGGTAGGGCAGGCAAGGGGGTCTTCCTTACCGTGTTCCTATTCGCCGCTTTACCACTCCCGGACGACCTTCTCTATATACCCCTAGGTATTGCTGGGTACAGGCTTGTGCCATTCGTAGTTGCAGTGGTGCTTGGGAAGATCGTTATGACTGGGATAGCAGTCTTCCTAGGCAAGGCGTATAGAGGTGTCCTAGACAAGTTTATGGGTGGGGGGACGACTCCAGTGAGCCTGGAGGTCCTTATAGCTGGGGCCCTCGTGGGCTCCATTGTACTGTCATATGTGGTCTTAGCTATGGACTGGAAGAAGCTGTACGACGTGTACAGGAGCAAGGGTGTCATACACGCCCTGCTCGCCTTCATAGTTGAATTCTTCTACACGCTCTTCAAGCCTTTGATAGCCCTCTTCAATATAATAGCTAGGACCTTCGCTGGCCGCTAGCTCTTGTACATAACCAGCTTCTCGGTGCTAAAACTTCTGGCAGCTAGTAGCGTGAGCAGCACCCAGTATCCAGACATCACGGCAGCGTTGAGTAGGGCCGCTTCAACCTCTCCCAGCGCATAGTTGTGGATCATTAGGGCGGCGTGGGTGAAGGGGATCAGCGATAACACTAGTGATAGTGGGCCCGGTAGCTTAGATAGATCCACCATCAGCGTTGAGAAGTATATCGCAAGGGCAGCCATCACCACCAGGAATGAGGCGTTCTGTGCCGCCCTAACGCTCTCGCTCCTAGAGGCTATGAATACTATCAGGGGGGCTGTAGTCAACACGAGTAGGACGACGGCGGCGAACCATACTATTATTATCGTGGGTGATAGTGTGAACTGGGTCCCGGAGATCTGGAAGAACGCTATGATGCCTGCCCCGTCAGCCACCGCTGATAGTAGTCCTAGTATACCCGAGGCGGCTAGCTTCCCCACTAGCAGGCTCCTCCTCGATATGGGCGCCATGAGTAGTTTTTCTATTGTCTTCCTCTCCTTCTCCCCAACTATGGAATCGGTCATAAAGACCACTGTCGGGTTCACAACGAAGAATAGGCTGAACTCGAGTATTCTTGCGGCTTGCGCGACCGATGCCTCGGCCCCTGTAGCTGGCGCTCCTGTTACCTTGTGGAATCCCCTCTCTACTACTATCGGGTTTAGGAAGCCTTCAGGGTTAACCTTGATCCCTGCCATGTCGCCGAGCCTCAGTACCCTGTCCCTTACTATATTCTGTGAGAGCATGTTGAAGGTCATCTCAACCGCCTGCCTCGCCGTCTCGCTGGCCTGGCTCCCTATTAGTATGCTTACTACCACCCTGGCCTGGCCGTCTATCCTTGTTAGGTTACCGTAGAACCCGTCTGGTATGTATACAAGCACGTCAGCCTCCTGCGGGGCTACATCGCTTAGGTTTGTGTAGACGCTAATGTTTGCCGCTACTCCATAGAGCTGTAGGGAGGCGTTTATAGCGTTGATTAGTAGTTCAACGTTCTGCGCCATATAGGGGTCCTCGACTACTACTGCGAGGCTTATCGTCTGGGATGTAACTAGGACTCCCGTGAGTAGGGCCAGGCCTGGTAGCCCTATCAGTGGGAGGACTACTACCGCCACGAGGGTCCTATAGTCCCTGGAGAGGTCCTTCAGCTCCTTCCATAGGACCGTTTTAGCTCCTGTCACCGCCGACCGCCCTCACGAATGCCTCCTCAAGGCTCTGGGCCGAGTACGCCTTGATGGCCTCCTCAACTGTTCCCTGGAATACTATTCTCCCCGACTCTATGAAGCCCACATGCGTTGCCAGCTCCTGAGCCTCGCTCATGTCGTGGGTCGTTATGAGGAAGGTATAGCCCCTGCCCGCCATGGAGCGTATGGTCCTCTTTACCCTGTACGCAGCGAAGACGTCGAGCCCGCTTGTCGGCTCGTCCATTACCACTAGCCTGGGGTTGTGCATTAGCGTTGCTGCTATGAGTAGCCTCCTCTTCATGCCCCTACTATATCCTCCTGCCCTCCTGGATAACTCTTCCCTAGTGAGCCCGCTTATGGCCGCGGCGTTCTCTAGGTACTCCCTTACCTTGTCTGGGTCTCCACGGCTGTAGAGCTCGGCGTAGAATCGTAGGTTCTCCCACCCGGTGAGTCTGTCGTAGGGGCTCGCATCCTCGGGCAGGTATCCTATTTCTAGCTTAGCAGTATCCCATCCAGCGCTCCCAGGCTCTACTCCTAGGACTTCAACCCTGCCAGAGTCCCTGGTTATGAGCCCCATTAGTATGCGGATCAGCGTTGTCTTCCCGGCCCCGTTGGGCCCCGCTAGCACGTATACCTGTCCCTCCCCTACAGTGAGGGAGGCTCCTCTGAGTACCTTTTTCCTCTTGATCGTCTTCCACACGTTGTCTACGCTGATCACATGCATCCCGGTGGTGCCCGTGGTGTGTTGGGTCTTGCTGGAGTTATATTCCCAAGGCTATTATAGCCTCCCTGGTCCATGGTTATCCTGGTGTGCCTGGTTGTCCCGGGCTGTCGTGGCTTCCTCCATCCTAGTGGTGGCCCTTATAGCGCTTCCCGTGGCTACCCCCGCGCTTATCCCGTTCCTTGACCCTGTTAACGGGCTCCCGGGTGCGGCGCTGGTTCCTGACAGGTATGAGGGGTCCTTCTCAATTGTGGGGCTGCGTGGGGAGGCGAGGGTGTATTATGACGAGTGGCTTGTCCCCCATATAGAGGCTACCAGCGATGAGGCTGGGTTCTATACTGTCGGCTGGATCTCGGCTAGCCTGCGCCTATTCCAGATGGACCTGTACAGGAGGGTCGCGTTGGGTAATCTTAGTAGCTTGATTGGAGCTGCGGGGCTTGAAAGTGACAGGCTGTCCCTAACCCTAGGCCTCCCACAGGCTGTGGAGGAGACTTGGCGTATGATCGAGTCTAGCCCGGATCTGTCTGGAATCGCGTCTGCACTAGAAGCTTACTCCCGTGGAGTGAATGATTATATAGAGTATGCCAAGTCTAATGGACTGCTTCCAGCCGAGTATAGGGTTCTTGGGCTGGAACCAGAGCCTTGGAGGCCCATACACTCTCTCTCGATAGCTAAGCTGCTCTCGCTCATGCTAGCTTGGGATACGGATGACCTTGTTCTTAACGAGCTTGTCAGGAGGCATGGCCCAGATATTATAGTAAACCTTGACATGATTAATAGGACCAGGAATGTGGCGCATGCACCATGCTCCGAGGCCGTGATGCTGGGTAGTATTATACTTGGTGAGACCGTTAATGCAACGCTCCTACCCCCTTCATCGTCTCTCGCTTCTAAGCTATCCAGCATTTACTCTATCTGGGGCGATGCGTCAAACAACTGGGTCGTCTCCCCACGAGTTAGTGGTAGTGGTAAGCCTCTACTTGCTAATGATCCTCACCTTGCCCTTACCGCTCCCCCTATATGGCTTATACTCCACATTAAGACCCCTAGCATTAATGTGGCGGGCGTCACTGTGCCTGGCGTGCCGTTCATCGTGATCGGGAGAAACCTGGATGTTGCATGGGGTTTCACCAATGTAGGCAGCGACTTTGTCGACTTCTACTACTATGTGTGGAGGGATGGTAAGTACCTCTATAGGGGCGAGTGGCTAGAGCCAACGACTAGAGAGTATAGTATTATGGTTTGGAACCCAGCGTCTAGAGGCTATACAGAGGAGAAGATAGTGGTAAGGTCCACAATACATGGCCCCCTGCTTGAGGAGAACGGTGAGGCCTTCTCCGTCAAGTTCACAGGTGCCGGGCCAAGCCTGGAGGTGGTATTCATATACAACCTCAACAAGGCAAAGACCGTTGGCGAAGCGCTAGAGGCGCAGAGGTACTTTATATCCCCGGTACAGAACCTGGTGGTCGCCGATTCAAGTGGTAATATAGCATACTCCCCTAACGGCGGCTATCCTGCGCGGACAAACCTGCCAGTTATAGAGACCAGTAAGGGTATGATCGTGAATACCGGGTTCCTCCCCTTCAATGGGAGTCGGGGAGAGGGTGAGTGGGAAGGATTCATCCCACTGGAGGACCTCCCAGCCCTCTACAACCCCAACCTGCCCTTCATTGCTACGGCAAATAGCAAGCCCTGGAACGGCAGTTGCGGCCTAGGCCTCGGGTGGAATTACGCAGACAGGTTCAGAACCCTGAGGATCTATGACCTTCTACGAGACGCATCCAGTATGGGGCCGCTTAGCGTTGATGACATGTTCAGGATCCAGCTAGATACTAGGGACTACTCACTAGAGGCTTTAGCATCTATTCTAGCCAGCCTCACTCCTAGGGATGACGAGACCCGGGAGTATGTAGATATGCTTATGCAATGGCTTCAGGACCCCTCTACCGATACAGACGATAGGATAGCCCCCCTGGTACTTGCCTGGAGCTACTATTTCCACGGGTCTGTATGGGAGAAGCTCTACGGCTCCACCGACAACAGGTATTTCTTCAAGATAGAGCACCTAGAGGCATTGGTTGACGGGTACCTTAGAGGCGAGGAGTGGGCTAGCTCCTACCTGGGAGGCTCCACATTGGAGGAGTTGGCCCTCAGCTCCCTAAGGGAAGCCCTCTCCACGCTAGACTCGTTCTTTGGGGGAGGAGAGTGGCAGTATGGCAGGATGCACTTCTATAGGATCACGAATCCGGTGTTGAAGACCGATATAGCTGGTGATCCTGCTGCCGGCGGCCCCTATTCTGTTAACGTAGCCCCCCCAAACGGTGTCGATGCTAGCGTGGGGGCACCGGTGAGTATTGGCCCTAGTGTCAGGCTTGTCTCGGATCTTTCAACATCCGTCCTCTACATAGCGCTTCCCGGGGGCGAGAGTGGGAATCCGTTTAGCAAGCACTATAGCGACCATTATGAGGGTTTCTGGCTCACTGGCAGGTACTATACCCTCGACATGGAGGAGGGCCATGGCGCCGCTAGCCTTGTGTTCCATGGAGGTGGGTAGTGTGGTTAGAGGCATTGTTGCAGCGGTCCTGGGCGTGGCCCTTTATACTGTGATAGTATACCTTCTCCCGAGCCCCTTGAATATAATGGTGGCTCCCCTGGTTTCTGGCGTCATAGCATCTCTATGGGCCGGGTCTTCTAGTCTTCTCAAAGCATTTCTAGCTGGGACCTGTATCGGTGTCACATCGTATCTAGCCCTCTTGATCTATACTGGTAGTCTGCCCACCGCGTTAGCCATATCTCTGGAGCTGGCTGGGCCTCTAGGCGTCGTTGTACCGCTGCTGTACCATGGTGTGGCTACTGGCTTAGCTTCTGTTGCTGCCTCCGGGGTGATCCGCCGGTGAGGCCCTATACTATAATCTTCTCTACGGAGACCCTGGATGGTAGGATTGCTGACCCTACAGGGTTCTCGCGGCTTAGCTGTGAAGAGGACTTCGTGCTCCAGCATATGCTTCGCGCTCAGGTTGATGCCGTTATGGTTGGCAGTAGGACTGCGGTGGCCGACGATCCGAGGCTTACCGTTAGGATGGCTAGGGGTTGGAGTCCTTTGAGGGTTGTTGTGGACTCTAAGCTTAGGGTGCCTCCCTCGGCTAGGATCTTTAGCGTTCCAGGTAAGGGTGTGTTGGTGACTGTGGAGGGCCATAGTGGTGATAGGTTGTGGGAGTATAGGAGGAGGGGTGTGATTATTGTGGAGAGTGGTAGGGGTAGGGTTGATCTTAGGGGTGCCATGGATCGTTTGGCTAGTATGGGCGTTAGGAGGCTTATGGTGGAGGGCGGTGGGGGCCTGAATTATATTCTCTTGTCGGAAAGGCTTGTGGACGAGGTTTGGGTGACTCTTGCCCCCTACGTGTTTGGGGCTGGCAGGTCCATGTTTGATGGAGATGAGAGTGTTAGGGCTAGGCTTGCCCTGTATTATAATAAAATATTGTGTGGGGGCTGGGTCCACCTTCGGTATAGGGTTGTTTACTCCTAGAATATTATTCCCTTGTATGCCTCCTTATAGATTGGATGGTTCTTCATGAGCTTTATGTATTTTGCCCTATTGTACTTCTCTCCTGGGTTGAATGCCTTAGTCTCCAGGTCCTTCATGTATAGCTCTAGTGGCTGCTTGAACTTCTCCTGCACGTAGTCCCTGTATATGCTCTCCATCACGTTGAAGGTACAGAACGGTATCACCCTGCCGTCGGGTGATAGGTAGTGTATGTTGCACCTCCTCACCCTGGTCACGTCGTAGTTGTACAGGTCCATGAAGTGCATCATGCCTAGGAACATCATGTGGTAGTGCAGCTCTCCCAGGGCGTCGTAGTTCCTCTTTAGGAATACCTTGACCAGGAGCTTGTCGAAGCTTAGCCCTTTGGGCATCTTCTTCACGTCGACGAACTTCCTTAGGTCTACCATTGCTCTTAGCATGGCCAGCTTCTTGCTGCCGCCGCTCAGTATGTCTATCCTCCTCTCATCCAGCCACTCCATGAATGCCATGACGTCGAAGAACTCTGTTAGTGGTATGAACTTCTTGGGTAGGCCCTGCTCGTCCCTCTCGAAGAATATGTATGTCCCTGCGCCGCACATCGGATGGTTACTCATGCAGAACTGTGGCACCGTGACGACTGACTCTATGAACTTTGCGAACTTGGCTGCCGCTGGTATGGGGTACCATGCCTCCGGTGGTATCTGGTTATCAGTCTGCTCTGCTATCCTGTGTATTGCATCTGCTATGGTGATCCTCATCCTCTCCCTCTCGTGCTTCTTCATCTGCCCGCTTAGGCTTACTGGCTGGAAGTTGACTGCCCTGACTATGTCCACATGCTTCACTCCGAACCTGATTATGTCACCCAGCTCGTGGTCGTTAATCGTCTTGATTACCGTGGGTACCAGGACCACGCTGGTCATTCCGGCTTTCCTGAAGACCTCGAACGTGAAGGGTACCTCGTAGTGGTTCTTCCAGTTTACCTTGGGCGTGACTCCGTCGAAGCTCATATAGACGGTGTTCACTCCAGCCTGCCTTAGGCTCCTGGTGTACTCCACGGCATAGTCTGGGTCGTTGAAGTATAGCTCAGCGAATTTTATCCCGTTAGTGTTGAGCTGGACGTGTCTTACACCCTCCTCCTTCAGCATCTTTATGACTTCTACCAGGTCCTCCCTGACTGTTGGCTCTCCTCCTGTTATCTGGACTACCATGGTGAAGCCCTGCTTCTTTAGCTGGCGTACCTGGAACCTTAGGTTTTCTAGGTCTGGCTCGTAGACGTAGCCTGCCTTCTCGGCGTAGAAGAAGCAGTAGAAGCATGCTATGTTACACCTGTTGGTTACCACTAGGTTCGCCAGGGCGGTATGGTTCTCGTGCATACTGCATAGCCCACAGTTGTAGGGGCAGGGGGCTGAGAGTGTTAGGTAGGCCTTCACTAGTCCAGGGCCCTTTCCGGTCTCCTCGAACTTCATCATGTGTCTGTATAGCTCCGCGTCTCCATAGTATAGCTCCTCTATCTCCCCGTGCTCCGGGCATACCTTCCTTATGTAGATCTTTCCGTCCCTCTCTAGGATCCTTGCTGGTAGTAGCCTCATGCAGTAGGGGCATAGGCTGCTGGTTACCCTGACATGGCGCTCTCCCTCCCTAAGCTTCGGCATCGGGCCTCCTATCGGAATTCTTTTGCCAGCGATTTCTACGTATACCTCTCCATTCTCGCGTATGAGTTTTGCTGGTGATGGTAGCGTCTGCGTCTTCTCTATCCTTAGTGCCTTCTTCTCTACTACTGCCACCGCGCTACACCTCTGTTAGGACTCTCCTCTGTTTCACAAAATAAAATATCGTCCAGGATATATAAGGGTTTCCCTTTTTGAAAGGGCAAGAACCATATAATACACACTGATCTCAACACTAAAATATATACATTAAAATACTGCTTTAACAATGTAGACACCCTACCCGGCCACGGAGCCTTTAAAGCCCCCCAGTTCCTCAGCCTAGTGCTGGTGAAGAGTATAATGACGACAAGTGAGATAGCGGCAGAGCTGGCGAAAGCCCTAAGAGCAAGAGCATCGATGATAGAGAGGATGGCGAAGGACCCTGTAGTGGAGGTCAACACGGGTAACCTAGACGAGGTCCTATCTAGCCACGACCTGGTGTTCCTCTACTTCACTGCCGAGTGGTGTGGACCCTGTATAACCTTCCTATCCACGATAAAGGAAGTAGCCGCGGCCCTGGAGGACCCCAGGATCCTGTGGGGCAAGGTGGACGTGGATAAGAGTTTCACCATAGCAGACAGGTATGGAGTAAACCATATACCATCCATGCTTGTACTATACAAGGGTAAGGTCATCGACTCCATAGTTGGCACCATGTCTAAGGAGAAGCTAGAGAAGAAAGTAAAGGGCTACATAGACACTTACCTCAAAAAGTAGCCTACAGACAGCCCTGACTAGCACTGGGCCCTGGACCGGTAGGGGGCAGGCCTATTGTCACGGGTACTCCATATACTCCTCGATACGGCTATGACTGGGAAGAGGAGTCTAGCACTAGACCTGGCTATAATAGCGCTCGCCCTAGGATCCTTCAAAGCCCTGTCCCACCACGTTCATGGCGAGGAGCTTGAAGTCCTCACCCTAGGCCTAGCCGCCCTCCTCATACTAGTCTCCGGCCACATAGCATCGATACTACTGCTACCCGTAGCAATCATAGAGATAATCCTTGGCATGGCCGCTGCTGGCTTCGGAGCTGAGCCTAGCGAGGGCTTAACACTACTCTCAAATATAGGTGCAAACCTGCTCCTCTTCATGGCTGGGGCCGAGATCGACGTTAGGCTCCTCAGGAGGAGGGCCCTCCACGCCTTCATGCTTGGCTTCCTAGGCTTCATGTCCCCCGGCCTACTTGCCCTAGGCCTATCGAAGGTCTACGGCCTCACTGGGGCCCCAGTCCTCATAATGCTAGCCGGGTTCTCCGCGACCAGCGTCGCCCTCACCTATAGCATCCTGAAGAATAGCGGCTTGACCTCTAGCAGGCATGGACAGTTGGCCCTCACCGCCGCTATGGTTGCCGATATTATAGGTATGATAGCTCTTAGCCTGGCAACGGCCTCGATAGACCCTACGATAGGCCTCTACGTGCTGATCCTTCTATCAGCCCTTCTCCTGGGCCCCCTGCTGCCTAGGGTTAGTGGGGCTCCTTTTGAGCTAGAGGTTAGGCTGATCACTATGACTATAATTATACTTGGGGTTCTGAGCGAGATACTGGGTATGCACTCTGTCCTAACTAGCTTCATACTTGGAGTTGTAGCCTCTGAGACTGTTAGAGGTAGCAAGGCTTTCCAGGAGAAGCTTGAGAGCCTTGCTACCGGATTCTTCACCCCCTTCTTCTTCATTGTATCCGGTATGAGCGTCGACCCTAGGATGCTCATAGACAATATCGCGGTCGTCCTAGGTCTAGGCCTGGTTGTGGCAGCGTTGAAGATGGCCCCAGCCTACCTCTACTTTACCAGGGTTTCGGGGGCCCGTAGCAGGGTAGCTGTTATACTCTCCTCGAGCCAGGTTCCTCTCCTTACGGTCACAATAATAGCTGGGAATGTTGGGCTTAACCTTGGCTTGATCGGGGAGGACCTGTACATAGTGTTGATGGGGACTGTGGTGGTGACTAGCCTGCTGGCCTCTGTGGTGTCATCCAGGTTCGCTAGGAGGTAGTGCCTTGAGCTGGCTGATGACGTAGCTTCTGATCTCATCTATGCTTGGTAGCCTGCTGGCTAGCTTCCCTGACTCCATGTATACCCTTGTTATCGGTTTGCAACCGCTTGGCGGGTTTGATAGGAGTGCTGCGATCCTGGTTCCATCGCATTCGTATAGCCCCCGGGCTCCGGGTAGCTTGCCCCTCTTTGATAGTGGTATCCACTCTCCGTCTCTGTTTACCTCTACTATGTCCATGCTTATGTCTATGTTTGGCGGCCACGCTATGCTAGTACCGACCCCGAACCCGTCTACCACGTCTTTTAGCTGGTGTATCTGCTCCTCGTCGATCCCCCCGCTCACGTATATTTTAACGTGTTTGTAGCCGTGTATGTCGAGTGCCCATCTGACCTCCTCCACTATATCCCTCATTCTCCCCCTCCTGCTCCCCGGGGTATCTAGCCTGACCCCGTGAAGGGTCTCGCCTAGCTCCTTTGCGGCCATAAGTGCCTCCTCTCTCTCGTCGAGGAACGTGTCCACTAAGGCTATGACTGGGGCTTCCCCTGCGTAAAGCTCCGCGTATAGCCTCCAGGCCTTTCTCTGGTCTCCCACCGCTATTATCAGCGCGTGTGGCATCGTGCCCCTGGGCTTGAGCCCTAGGTACTCTTCTGATAGTGCGCCTGAGACTCCGTCTACTCCCCCTATATAGGCAGCCCTATCAGCAGCTGGCTGTAGCGCTGGGTGCGCGGCTCTGAGCCCGAAGAAGAGTACTGTTTTCTCTCCTGCGGCTAGCCTTATTCTGGCTGCTTTGGTTGCCACGCTGGTTGAGTACCTTAGTATGCCTAGGATCGCGGTCTCGTATGTTATGAAGTCGTATAGCTTTCCCTCTATTACCATTAGGGGGTCCTTCCTCCTGAATAGGGTCCCCTCAGGTATTGAGTAGACCTTCACGTCTATGCCTTCTAGCAGGCTTAGCGCCTCTTCTAGGCCAGCGTAGACGCCCCACTGGTACCCTTTAGGCATGCTGTACGCGTGTATCTCTGCCCTGACTAGTAGGTCCTTGAGCCCGGCTTTCTCCAGGATCTTCCTGGTCCTTAAGAAGTATATGTCGGTGGCTCTCCCGGATAGTATTTCGTTGGCCGTGGCCATGTATAGCTTGGGCTTGTCCAAGCCGCTCACCGTCTCCGGCCTGTGGCTGGTAGCCTATATAACGTTCCGGTACCCGGCGAGATTATATTACCCTAAGGCTAGCCAACTGACTCGACTGGGAGGATGCTGGTTGGCCAGATGGTTTAACTTGATCGTGACCCACCTTCCGGGTGCTCCTGCTAAGCGGGAGGCTATAATGGAGCTCCGTAGGCTACTTAGCGATGAGGTGGATATTGTAGCTACCGCTCCCAACATAATCTTTGCTAGGGTTAGGGACCCCGATGAGGCCGTGTCTAGGATCCGGGGTGGCCTCAGCGAGGATAGTGTGATCCTAAGGGTTATACCGGTTTACCGGGTTGTGGATCCTAATATCGAGGCGGTCAAAAAGGCTGTTGACGACCTTCTACTCCAGGCGGGCCCCGGTAGCTTTGCTGTGAAGGTAGACGGGTACCTTAGGGATGTAGACGGGTCTCTTATGCATAGGAGGGATGCCGCGATTAAGATAGCGGAGGGCGTTGAAAGGCCTGTTAACCTTAGTAGCCCCGATGTTATAGTGTATGTAAAGGTTGTAAAGATCCGTGGCAGGTACTCCGCCGCCGTGTTCGTCGGGCCTCCCTCCATGATCTTGTCCACTGCCAAGCTAAGGGGATGAGGGGTGCCTCGCCTCTTCGGCACGGCCGGGATCAGGGGCAGATACCTGGATACTGTTACTCCAGAGCTCGCGTATAGGGTCGGCCTGGCTGTTGCATCCTATGTCGGCGGCCAGGGTTCAGCCGTCATAGGCCACGATGTCAGGACTACAAGCCCCTTGCTAGCTCAGATGGCCGCCGCCGGGCTTATGGCTGGAGGCGTGGATGCCCTTTACGTCGGCCTGGCCCCTACGCCTGTGGTAGCTTATAGCGTGCCGCGGAGCAGGAGTAAGGCTGGCATAGTAATCACGGCAAGCCACAACCCACCCCCTGATAATGGCATTAAGGTTTTCAGCGGTGACGGGATGGAGTACACCGTCTCAATGGAGGAGAACCTGGAGTCCCTGATCCTCAATGGGGATAGCGTGAAGCTCCATGCAGAATGGGATGAAGTCGGCTCTCTTATACAGGCTGAAGAGTACCTAGACGACTACATAAGGCACCTCACCACAGTCATGGAGCCGAGGCGCCGTGGGGATTGGATGAAGATAGCTGTAGACTGCGCCAACGGGGCTGCCAGCAACGTCACCCCCAAGGTCCTCAAGCACATGGGCGTGGGGAGGATTGTCAGCTTCAACTGCCACTCCGACGGTATGTTCCCCGGGAGGCCTCCCGAGCCTAGGCCGGATGTGCTGAAGAGCTTCATAAGCAGCATGGAGAACCTGAACCTCCACGCACTCCTGGCTCACGATGGCGACGCCGATAGGCTGGCGCTAGCGATACCCCGGTTCGGCTTTGTGAAGCAGGACCTCCTGATAGCACTGTTTGCAATGCACAAGCTGAGGGATAAGAAGGGTGTTATCATAGTATCGGTAGATGTAGGTATAGAGGTTGAGGAAGTCGTTGAAGCCATGGGCGGTAAGCTGGTCAGGGCTAAGCTGGGAAAGCTGCACGAGAAGCTTAAGGAGGTTCCCGCTGCCCTGCTTGCCGCGGAGCCGTGGAAGCTAATAGACCCCTCGTGGGGGCCCTGGGTCGATGGTATATACCAGGCTGCTCTTATAACTAAGATAGCTATAGAGGAGAGAGCAACTCCTCTGGACCTCCTGATGAGGCTCCCCTTCTACCCTTCTGCCAGGGTCTCTATCAAGCTGGCTAGGAGGGAGGATAGGATTAGCCTCTACGAGGCTGTCTCAACCAGGCTACTGTCTGAGGTGGCCAGGGAGGGCGCTACTGTGGATACCCTGGACGGCGTTAAGATTACCTTCGAGGATAGGACCTGGATCCTGGTTAGGCCTAGCGGGACTGAGCCTAAGATAAGGTTCTACACCCAGGCCACGAGGAGGGATAGGCTTGAAGAGATCGTTTCCACGATGAAGGGACTTATACTGGATGAGGCCAGGAAGCTAGGGGTCCAAGTACTCGGCGTGGAGGAGCAGGTTGATGTGGGGTTTAGTCTTCAGAGGATCTCTGCGCCCCATACTTCTTAAGCACATCGTATAGCCTCTTCGGATTCCTGCTGTATAGCCTAACCTTCATTATACTCCTCTTACCTTCCCTCACTAGCTCCACGAATCCCCTCTTGGTGTTTACCCTAACCTGCACGTCGCTTGGCAGGGGAAACCTTATCCCACTCTTCCCTATAAGGCCTCCGAAGACTATTCCCCTATCCGTCACTGTGTAGGATTGCGGTATATTTATCATGGGCATTTTGCCAGCCTTCTTCAGGGCCACTATCATAGCGGCCTGGTTTATCACGAATAGCCCCTCGAAGAATATTAGGAATGCTAGGAAGTGGGCTGCCACCTCATTGTTGCCCGTGTGGGCTAAGAAGTAGTTATACAGCGCATCTATCTTTGGCCATAATAGGAAGAAGTATGCTATGCCAACAAACATTGATACGCTGGTGTACATACTGAACTTTGACTGTTCCTGTAGATCCTCCATCAGCTTCTCGTCCTTCAATTGTATATCGCGTATCTTCTCCTCGGAGTATAGCTTCCTCCCCTCCAGTATCTCCTCCGGCTTAGCCTTACCTATGCCCAGGGGGCCCTTACCCCTTCTAGACTGCACTATAGCCATCACTATGAATAGAATGAATATTATTACAAAGGTCTTCGTGCCCCTGCCTAGGACGGCGGCTAGTAGGCTGTAGAGTATTACGAAGGCCTGGCCCATGAGTAGCCTGCTCCTCATGTTCTCTATATACGACATCCTAGGCCCCGGAGTCACTAGGCGTTAGAGCCACCATTATAATAGGTTGGCCTGCAACCGGTGCGTCCACCTGGGATCCCAGAGGTGGATGCAGCCTTCAGGGCCGGTCTAGCACTGGTTGGCAAGGAGCTTGAGGCTAGGAGGGATACGTGTATTTGGGTTAGAGATGGAGTGGTAGAGTCCATCGAGTCCGGCTCTGCATGCCCCCTCGACTACATTGGAGGTTCGCAGATGGTCGCAGTTCCCCAACCTGCTAATGCTCATGTCCATTCGGCCGACTATCTTTACCCGGAGTATGGTGTGGATCTTGGGCTGGAGGAGCTTGTTGCGCCTCCTCATGGGCTTAAGCATAGGCTTCTGGCCTCCTCTAGTCGCGAGGCGCTTGTTGACGCTGCTAGGAGGTTCTATAGGGAATCGTGGAAGGCCGGTGTTGGGTTGGTAGTCGACTTCCGCGAGTTGGGCGGGTTGGGGTGCCTCACAGCTAGGGAGGCCCTAGATGGGATTGAAGGAGGGCTCCAGGTGCTTATCCTGGGCAGGCCTGGGCCAGGGTGGCCTCGTGGCTGTGATGGTCTTGGAATCTCGTCTCCCCTCGACTATAGCGAGTCGGAGCTTGCATCCCTTGCTAGGCATAGGCCTGCTATGGCTCACGTCGCGGAGACCCGGGATTCCAGGCTTAAGGGTGACTTGGAGCTTGCGCTTCGCTATGGATTTGATGGGGTTGTTCATGGGGTTTACCTTGATAGGGGCGATTTAGAGTATATGAGGAGCCGCGGCGTGGGTCTTGTGCTGTGCGTAAGGAGTAATATGTGGCATGGTATTGGCTTGCCTTCTCTCATCGACGTTATAGAGTCTGGAGTGAGTGTTGGGCTGGGTACTGATAATGCCTCTTGGATTCCCCCCAACGTGTGGGAGGAGGCTAGGGCACTACTATTCCTCGCGCGCCTGCGTGGTGTTAGGAGGTCTGCTAGGTGGATCCTAGAGTCCCTTCTGGTAGGTGGCTATCGCATTGTAGGCTCTAGCCCTAGGCTGATAGTTGAGGGTGGCCCGGCTAGGTTCCTCCTCTTCTATATAAGCCATGGAAACCTGGGTGGCATGGGGGACCCATATTACTGGCTCCTAAAAAGGGTTGGACCGGACTCGCTTTATGCTAGGATAGACGATGGGAGGATGTATAGGCTAGGCTTTGCCGAGGCCGGCGTCTATTAGCTTCTTTAGGTTCATTGTGTCTAGCACGTTCCCCGTTATCTTGAGCTGCCTGGTCATGAATGCCTTCATGGCGTCTAGCTCCCCGTTTAGTATCTTCTCTAGTACCTCCCGGGTTGCGGATAGCGTGGCTATCGGGCTAGGGTGCTTGCCCTCCTTGACCTCCATCTTCCCGTCTTTTATCTCGATGTAGAACTCGCCGTCGCCCTCCACTACGAACTGGTACACCTTGTTCCAGGTCTTGACCTCAGGCATCCTCTCCTTCGCCTTCTCGAAGAGGTCTAGGAGCTTGCTCTTTAGCTCCTCCACTTGCCCCACCCTAAGCTACTTGTACTATCTATACGGTTTATCCCCGTTAAAGTCAACACGCACATACAACACTATGTCCATGGCTATATTAAACCTGTACACGGAGACCAGGGTTTAATAACAACTGGCCCTCAAGCAAGTATAATGCATTGACGCACAGCTATTAAACCCCGCCACCTCCAATACCTCCATGGTGTACACGTTATGAGCCAGAAGGAGATGGCAGACGCGTTCATGAAGCAGGTGGAGGACTTTGCAAACATGATGAAGCAGAGCATGGGGCTCCCCCTAGTGTTCGACCAGAAGACTGGGACTGCGCTCTGGTTCGACCAGCGGGAGCTAAGGCTACGCTTCTTCATAAGTGTTGAGAGGATCAAGAAGTTCTTTGAGGCCCTGAGCGAGGGCAAGGTGCTAGCTACGAGATGCAAGGAGACCGGTAAGATCTACTTCCCCCCACAGGTCGACTGCCCCGATGCCCCCAACAGCGAGGTAGAGTGGGTGGAGCTGCCCAGGGACGGGGAGCTTGTAGCCTATACAGTGATCTATACGAAGCCCTACACGTTCAGCCACTACCCCGATTATGCCGTAGGCGTTGCCAGGCTCTCCAATGGAGTCCAGGTTCTTGCCTGGGTTAGGGAGAGTGACCCTAGCAAGCTCAGGGTGGGTATGAAGGTTAGGCTGGAGGTGGTTAAGAGGGAGCCTGAGGGCTATCTTACCTACGAGCTGGTTCCTGTCGAGGGCTAGCAGCACCTGAGGGAGAATATGAGGCCCACTTTTCTATAGATCTCGTCGACCAGGTCGTCCTCATCTCTTATCCTGTAGTTGCCTGGCTCTAGCTCCTCCACTATGCCCTTGCCTGCTAGCTCCTTTAGGACCTCTTCCACGAATTCTCTAGTGTAGTCCTCCTCGCTTACACCCCAGTCTATCTTGCCTTTCGTCTCCCTTATGATCCTTCTCCCTTCCCTTGCTATGGCCTCGGGGCTGGCGTTCTCCCTCCTATTGTTTAGCCTTAGTATGGATAGGATGGTTAGCATCACTCCCCGTGGCCGGCCCCCGGCGAAGTCCTTGTATATCTTCTCTAGGGCATCCTTTACGCCCATAGCTATACCCCTGGCTGGCAGTGTGCCCCCTGGGAGATTTAAACCCGTACTAGGCCTGCATGGCGCGGGTAAACCTGATTAGCTCCTAATGCCGCCATGGCTCGCTATGGGTTGAGTGTTGGGTAGGCGGCCGCTGGTCTCTATAGTAATTCCCACGTATAACAGCGCTAGGACCCTGGGCCGTACGCTGGAGTCTATAGCCAGGCAGACGTACGACAATGTAGAGGTTATAGTTGTCGATAGGGGTTCCAGCGACTCTACCGTAGAGATTGCCAGGAGCTTCGGGGCTAGGGTCCTGGTTGTTAGTGCTAGTGAGAGGAGTGAGCAGAAGAACGTGGGCGCTAGGGAGGCTAGAGGCGACTACCTTTACTTCGTCGATTCCGACTTCATACTGGAGCCTGGGGTTGTCGAGGAGGCTGTGGATAAGTGTGAGGTGGAGGGGTATGATGCAGTGCTCATTCACAACACCTCGGATCCTACAGTAAGCTTCTGGGCACGTGTGAGGAAGTTTGAGAGGGACTTCTACATGGGTGACCGCCTTAATGTTGCCGTGCGTTTCATGAGGCGCGACGTATTCTTTAGCGTTGGCGGGTTTGACGAGGGGCTTGTTGCTGGCGAGGATTACGACCTTCATAATAGGATTGTCATGGCCGGCTACAGGATTGGGGAGATACGGTCTAGGGAGATACATATAGGTGAGCCCCGGTCCCTCCTAGAGGTTGCCAGGAAGCACTTCTACTATGGGAAGACGATAAGTAGGTTCATAGCAAAGAATGGCCGGCGTGGTGTTGTCCAGCTCAGCCCTGTTAGGCCGTCCTACTTGAAGCAGTGGAGGAGGTTCTTTGATGATCCCCTTGTGACGGCGGGGTTTATCGTATACCAGGTGGTTAGATACTCCTCAGCGCTTGCTGGCCTCCTGGCAGGGGGGCTGGAGGCTGGGGCTAGGAGGCTTAGGGGCGCGAATCGGTAATATACTAGTACTCCTCACACGCGCCCCTAAGCCTGGGAGTGAACAGGGGAGGGTGCACGGCATGCTTAAGCGCTTGTTCATAGGGGACCTGCTTGCCAGGGAGGACCTGGTAGGCTCCCAGGTTAGAGTCTGTGGGTGGGTCCACAATATTAGGGATGTTGGCAGGATCAAGTTCCTCGTGCTTAGGGATAGGACCGGGTTTATACAAGCTGTTGTAAAGGCTGGCGAGGCCCCGGAGTGGGTCGTGGAGGAGGCTTCAAAGCTTAAGCTTGAGAGTGTGGTTTGCGTAGATGGGGTCCTAGCTAGGGGCAAGGCTAAGGAGGGCGTCGAGGTTAAGGTAAAGTCTATACGCATCCTGTCTACACCCGTCGAGCCTCTACCCCTAGAGCCGGATACAAGTACCGGGAGCATACTGGCTACCAGGCTCAACTATAGGTGGCTGGACCTCCGGAACCCTAGGGTTACTAAGATCTTCCTACTCGAGTCCTGGGTGGCGTGGCAGTTTAGGGAGTATTACCGTAGCCAGGGCTTCGTAGAGATATTTACTCCCAAGATAGTGGCTGCTGGCACCGAGAGCGGGGCCGAGGTGTTCCCCGTCATCTACTTTGGCAGGGAGGCCTTCCTCGCCCAGAGCCCCCAGTTCTACAAACAGTTCGCAGTCATCGGTGGCCTCGAGAGGGTGTTCGAGGTCGGCCCCGTGTTCAGGGCTGAGCCGCATCACACTACCAGGCACCTTACCGAGTATCATAGCCTCGACATAGAGCTCGGATTCATTGAAGGGTATGAGGATGTTATGGACTATGTTGAAGGCTTCTTCAAGGAGATGCTGGGCAACCTCCAGAGGGACCCCCAGCTCAAGCCGATACTAGAGGAGTTCAATGTCGATATCCTGGTGCCCAAGGAGGTGCCCCGGGTCTCTATAAGGGACGCCTACAAGATCCTGGAGGAGGAGTACGGCAAGAAGATACCCTACGGCGAGGATCTAGACAGTGAGGCAGAAAGGCTACTAGGAGACTACGCAAGGAGGCACTACGACTCGGACCTCATATTCATCACAGAGTACCCATGGAAGGTTAGGCCATTCTATACCATGAGGAAGGAGGACGAGCCAGAGTGGACCTACGGCTTCGACCTACTCTACAAGGGCCTGGAGGTTGTAACCGGAGGCCAGAGAGAGCATAGATACGAGGCCCTCCTAGACAACCTAAAGGACAAGGGCCTAAACCCCGAGTCATTCAAGTTCTACCTAGACTTCTTCAAACACGGAGCCCCACCCCACGGAGGAGCAGGCATGGGCCTAGAAAGGATCGTAATGCAGACCCTAGGCCTAGACAACATAAGAGAAGCCAGACTCCTGCCCAGGGACCCCGAGAGAGTCACCCCCTAACACCACAGGGAAATCCATAAAAACCCGTAGAAGAGAACCAACCCACCCGGGAGCGCCGCGGTAGTATAGCCTGGCCTAGTATGCGGGCCTGTCAAGCCCGTGACCCGGGTTCAAATCCCGGCCGCGGCGCCACACATCCATAACAACTTTACCACACCACTCAACTTACCCATACATCAACACTAATAGCACATACTACCACCAAACAACACACTATAACAAGCAAAAACACACCGATCCATATCTTCTCTTGTAATACTACATGAGGAGGGGGTAATGGAGCCGGGGCCGGGATTCGAACCCGGGATCAAACGGGTATCTGCGATGGGCAGGCCGGCCTACTGCAGCCCGCCGCCTTTGACCGCTCGGCCACCCCGGCTCTCCGTGTTGTTTCTGTGTTGTTGGGGTTTATTAGGGTAGTGTGGCGTGTTTGTTTATCCTTGATTCTTCTATCATTTTTCTTGATATGAATTCTGGTAGTTGTAGTAGTATTTCTTTGTGTTTTGTGTCTTCTAGATTTTGTATTTCTTTTTTGGCGTCTTGTATTAGTTTTTCTAGTATGTTTTTTGTTTTTATTATGAGGTCTCCGTCTGTTGGGTTTATCCATTGGTAGTATAGTTGTTCTGTGGGGTCTAATTGTCTTCCTGTTTTTGTGTGTTGTATGTAGTCTACCATGTCGTCGGTTATTTGGTATATGATTCCTAGTAGTGTGCCGTATCGTGATGCGTTTTCTAGGTATTGTGTTTTGCTTGGTGATGCTAGTGCTCCTAGTTCTGATGCTAGTCTGAATAGGCTTGCTGTTTTTAGTTCTATGATCTTTATGTATGAGGTCTTGTCTAGTGTGTTGTATTTGAATGCGTCTAGTATTTCTCCTTTGACTGTGTCCTCCCATGCTCTTATTACTCGCTTTATTGCTTCGAATCCGTATCGTTCTACTCTTCTCTGTGCTACTGCTATTAGTAGCAGGCTTGCTAGTGCTGTTTTTGATGTTGAGTATGCTATCCATGCCGAGGGTTTTCCCCTCCTTATCGTGTCCATGTCTGCCATGTCGTCTAGTGCTAGGCTTGCCGAGTGTACTAGCTCTATTGATATTGCTGCGTCTATAGCCTCCTCTATTGTTCCTCCTAGGGCTTGCGCCATGGTTAGGGTTAGGAATCCCCTGAACCTTTTTCCACCCTCTGCTATGTATGCTAGGATCTCTTGGGTTACCGCGTCTCCTATCTCGGTTATGACTGGCTGTAGCTTCGAGTCTATTAGTTTCTTTGCTTTTACCCATTCCTCTACTATTATCTCATCGTTCTCCTTCAATTATTCATCTTCCCCCGGGTTTGGGTTGGGGCTTGTGCTCCTGGCTAGAGTGTTATTGTGACGAATATAATAGTCTTGTATTTTGATAGTAGTCGTGTGAAGTCTTCTACCTCGAGCTCCTCTAGCCCTTGCGATGTGTAGTCTCCTGTCACTAGTATCTCTACTAGCCTCTTCTGCCATATGTCACCCATTACTAGGTACTTCCTGGTGCCGTCGCTGTATTTAATGTATTTGAGTATTATTGGTACACTCATTAGCTTCCAGAAGTATGGTGGTACCAGGTTGATTATTTTCCTGGCCTCCTCGTCGTCTATTATATGCTCGTCTCCAGAGTATAGTTGTATCCTCCTCTCTCCCCGGTTCAGGTCCTCTATTGTGAGCCGTGATTGTGGTAGTAGTGTTGAGAGTCGTGCCGCGTCTCTCCTGTACTTTGCTATTATCCTCTTTTCTAGCCCCTTGTTCATGTTACTTCCTCCTGAATCTGGCGTATATCATTGCGTGGTCCCGGTCGAATGGGTCTAGGTGCACCACGTCTAGTATCTCGAACCCACTCTCCTCTAGGACCTTGATCTCCTTCTTGTAGACCTCGCTTGGCTCTGTTGTTACATCTATGCTCCTAGCCTTTATTGCCATGAGCATGTAGCCGCCGTCTACTAGGAATACCTTGGCGTTCCTAGATACTATTAGGGCCTGTTCTGGCTGGGCTACGTCTGCGTAGAGGCCGTCTACTCCCTCTGCTAGGTGGCGGTACTTCTCTGGGAACCTGGCGTCTCCTAGTATTGGGTATATGTTTCTACGCTCTTGTACTACTAGTAGTAGGTCCCTCATTACTCTGGGTGCGAACTCTACGCCGTAGATCCTGCCTTTCTCTCCTACTATGTCGCTTATGTGGCTGGCCGTGGTGCCGCTGGCTATGCCTAGATATAGTATCCTGTCTCCCTCCTTTATTGGGAGCTCCTCTATGCCCTTGAGGAGTGATGCCGCGAGCTTGCTTCTGTAGGCGTTCCACTCCCTGTACTCTACTCCATCATAGTTGAATATCCTCTCGCCGTATACCCTCTGCCCTGGTACTAGGTTCCTTGTGGCTAGCCTTAGGCTCCCGTCTTCTAGCTCTACTATGTATACCCCCTTGTATCTAGGGTGCTCCTCTACCTTTACTACTCCAACCATACCGCCTCACCCCTATCCTATCTTCTCCCCCTTCTAGGCCCTCTTCTTCCCCTTCTCCTTCCTCTTGGCTTGCCTGGCCTTCTTGGGGCTGGCTTCTCCTCCTTCTTCCTTGCCGGGGGCTTTGCGTATATCCGCTTTATCTCCTCTATCCTGGCCCTCAGCTCCTCCCTTAGCTTGTCGCCTATGTATCTTCCTGTGAATGCATCCACCTTGGCGGCTATGGCTAGCTTAGCTGCTAGTGCCCTTGCTATCTTGCCTCTCTGCCACTTGGGGCTCTTGTGTATGTCCGGGTACTGGAATATTATCCCATGCTTCGGCGGCTTTCCTCCTGTCCTGAGCGCCCTGAATAGGGCCTTCTCTGCTCCTAGTACCTGTATTGTGCTCGCTGGCATTCTAGCCAGTTTTTCTAGACCTCCTGCTAGGCTGATCAGCCTTGCACCTAGTAGTGGCCCTACTAGTGCTGTTATGTTTGGTGCTACCTCCTTCATTACTGTCTCTATGTAGTCCGTTAGCCTCCTCCTCAGATCGTACATCTCCCTTGCTATGTTGGCGAGCGTCACTATAGCCTCTATATCGAACTCTGACAGGTCGGCTCCTATACTCGTCTTGGCGGCATTCGCTATCTTCTCTGCCTTAGCCTCGCTGAATCCCAGCTTTACCAGGTTCTCCTTGGTCATGTTGTCCCTATGGCCTAGTTCTGCCACTAGTTTTACATAGTCCTCGTGCTCCCTTACTAGGTCGTTTAGCTCGGGGAAGTGTATGCTATACCACTCTCTTAGTCTTGCCACGAAGAGGTTCACAGTCTTATCTATATCATCTATAGCCCTGATAGCCTGGGCCGCTAGTAGGTCCCTCTTCTGCGCGACACTCCTGAGCTTCCTTCTGGTGTACTCTAGCTCCAGGCTGTGTAGCCACTCTAGAACCTTCTCCTCTGACTCCATGAATTCCGTCTTCAGGGCTAGCTGCACCAGGGAGGCCCTGGCCCCCACCGCAATGTTGTTGCCAGGCTCCACGTCAACCTTGAACCCGATTCTAGATAACTCCCTGGCTATACCGTCGTCCTCCACTACTACTGCTTCTATACCCCGCTGGAGCAGGGTCTCTGCTAGTTTGCGTTGCATCGCGTTAAGGCTTCCCTCCTCTAGCCTGATCGCCTCCTCTACTGCGTCGTCCACGTTCCTTGGGGCTAGCTCCCATGCTACTGGGTTGCCCTCTTCATCTAGGGCGAACGACCCTATCGCTAGGTCTGCTAGGTATACCTTCAACACATTCACCCATCCACAGGGGTAGCGGGTTGCATGTGAAATATTAAATACTAGCCTCTCCCGGCTACCGATCACCTTAATACCCTACCCTCTCCCATCTCTGGGCTGGGGTGGATCTGTATGCCAACGCACGGCTCGATGACTAAGGCGGGCAAGGTTAGGAAGCAGACCCCCAAGATTGAGGGGAAGCCCAAGAAGGGTGTACCGCCTAGGATCAAGAACAGGATGAAGTACCTGAAGAGGATAGAGCAGCCTGCCGCGGCTAGGTAGAGTTTAGCCTCTTCCATGGCTTATAACATGCAATATCCCATATCCTCCTCGCTCTTTTCAGGCTATCCCCGTCCAGTCTAACCCCGCTTATGCCACCCTTTATCATGACTAGGTCATCCTCGTATGAGCATGTGGACCTGTATATAGCCTCTGCCAGCATGGATGAGAACTCCTCCAGCTGGCTCCAGGTGTATGGCTTGTAGCATATAGATTCGAACATCTTCCTGGAGGGCATGTTGCTTGACTGTAGCGTTGACACGTAGAGGTCTGGGT